>DATCMY010000594.1:0-21764 GCA_036565505.1 Hanamia sp. | reverse complement strand
AAATACCGTACCGTGAGTTTATCCCTAGGAATTCCAATCAGCAGGAGTTAAACAAAATTCTTTGAGCAAAAAGCAGGAAAGGCTGTCTGTATTTATACTGGCAGCCTCTGTTTTTATATAAGGCATTCATTTATTTATTTTAAATAAATAAATGGTTTTATTAGCCCGCAATCAATTTTAAAATTTCTCAATGTAGATGGATCACATAAATTGCAAAAAGATTTTTTAGTAAGAAAAAATATTTATGTATCGATCCATCAATTTAAAAGATATAAGTACTGCGGATGCTCAAAACTTTTTGCAACATGCCGTAGCACCCCGTCCTATCTGTTTTGCTTCTACCATTAATAGCCGGGGAAATGTAAACCTTAGTCCATTTAGTTTTTTTAATTTATTTAGCACCAATCCGCCTATAGTAATTTTTTCAGCATCAAGAAGAGTAAGAAATAATACCACAAAACATACATTACAAAATATCCTCGAAGTACCGGAAGTAGTAATCAATATAGTGAGTTTTGATATGGTGCAACAGGTAAGTTTAAGCAGTTGTGAATATCCGGATGGAACTGATGAATTTTTAAAGTCGGGATTTACAAAAATTCCTTCACTATTTATAAAACCACCACGCGTAATGGAAAGCCCGGTGCAAATGGAATGCAAAGTTTTGGAAGTAAAATCACTCGGTACTACAGGCGGTGCAGGAAATCTGATCATTGCGGAAGTATTGATGATGCACATTAATGAAAATATACTGGGTGAAAACGGAAAAATTGACCAGCGCAAACTTGATCTTGTTGCACGCCTTGGCAATAACTGGTATGCAAGAATAAATGCAGCTAATTTATTTGAAGTTGAAAAACCCAATACTGATATAGGAATAGGAATAGACAATCTTCCGGATTCAATTAAATACAGTAAAATACTAAGTGGCAATCATCTTGGGCAGTTGGCCAATGTTTATGAAATGCCTTTAATTGACCCTTCCTTTGAAGATGATAAACTGAAAAACATTTTTCAATATTATTCATTGAACCCCGCAGAAATGGAAAAAGAATTACACTTATATGCAAGCGAACTTTTGGATAAACGTAAAGTAACCGAAGCCTGGCAGGTCCTTTTGGCTTTAGTTTGAATACTATAATCTGATTCAACATAATAAATTCAATAAATAATTTTTAACATTTTTCACTATACTGCCCTGAGTAATACTGGATGATTTTATAGTAATTTCATGGCATGAAAATTTTTTCATTGCTATTTTTCCTACTCCCTGTTTTTGTTTTTTCTCAAAATAATTATCCTTATAAAAACCTCGTAATGGAAGGTGGAGGTGTTCGCGGACTTGCCTATTCCGGAGCACTGGAAGTGCTCGAAAACAAACATATTCTTAATAATATTGACCGTGTAGCCGGTTCATCAGCTGGCGCTATAGCGGGTTTAATGGTTGCTTTGGGTTATAATTCAAAAGAAATCGATTCTATTCTGCAAATACTTAAAATCCAGGACTTCAATGATGGCAAATTCTTTTTCTCAAAAATAAAAAGAGTAAAAAAAGAATATGGCGTTTACAAAGGTGACAAATTTGAAACCTGGCTAGGGCAATTAATTGAATCAAAGACGGGTAATGCCGATATTACTTTCAACGAACTCCATCAATTGCATTTGGAAGATAAAACTTTTAAAGATTTTTATTGCACGGGTACCAATATCAGTCAGCAACGAATTGAAACTTTATCATGGGAAACCCGGCCACAAATGAAACTAAAAACGGCAGTTCACATAAGCGGCTGTATTCCCTTTTATTTTAAACCGGTGCCAATAGATAGTGCAGGAAATGAAGTTTCATTAACAGATACTTTGGCCAATTATAATTTATATGTGGACGGCGGCATGCTTTGCAATTATCCAATAAATATGTTTGATTCCTGTGTTGACGGTTCTAATCCATTAACAAGTGAAAAAGTAATTTATAACCCGCAAACTCTTGGGCTTAAATTAGAAAGGGGAGAACAAATTGAAGAATTTGAAAAAAGTGATAGTGATATCGCACACTATCAAATAAATAATATGAAAGAATATTCAAGCGCGGTTATGAACCTGATGATGGAAACAATCAACAGAAAATCACCGCGACTTGATAATGAAAGAGGAAGAACAATTTATATCAGTTACGGTGATATTTCAGGAAGACCACGTAAAATTTCTGCAGAAGAAAAAAAAATGCTGCATGATAATGGAGTAGAGGCTGCCGATAAATTCTTCAGCAAACCTATTGTTGCTAAATAAATTTGTGATTGTATATCTCAACACCAAAAGTTTACCTTTGCAAAAAAATTATAGTCTGCCTATTAACTGGCACACTTCTTATTGATTTATATGAATATTCAACATTTATCAGAACAGGAAATTATCAGGAGAGAAAAATTAAAAGAACTCACCAAACTTGGTATAGAGGCTTATCCTGCAGAATTATTCCCAGTAAATACCAATGCTACTTTTATAAAAAAAAATTATAAAGGAGAAGAAAATAAAAATGAATTTACTGATGTAATTATTGCCGGTCGAATTCTTAGTATCCGCGATATGGGAAAAGCCTCTTTTGCGGTTTTACAGGATGGTAGTGGCAAAATTCAACTTTATATACGCAAGGATGATGTAGCGCCTGCAGAAGATAAAACCCTATATGATATTGTATGGAAAAAACTAATTGATATAGGTGATATCATTGGCGTAAATGGTTATGTTTTCACTACAAAAACCGGCGAGACTTCCATTCATGTCAGGGAGTTTAAAATGCTTTCAAAATCATTAAGGCCATTGCCGATCGTAAAGGAAAAAGACGGAGAAACATTTGATGAAGTAACAGATGCTGAATTCCGCTATCGCCAGCGCTATGCAGATCTTATTGTAAATCCTCATGTGAAAGAAGTGTTTGTGAAACGCACGAAAATGATCAATGCCATTCGTTATTTTTTAAATGAACATGGTGGGCTTGAAGTAGATACTCCCGTTTTACAAAATATACCGGGAGGTGCAGCAGCACGGCCTTTCATTACACATCATAATGCGCTGGATGTTCCTTTTTATTTGCGTATTGCCAATGAATTGTACTTAAAAAGATTGATCGTTGGCGGCTTTGAATGGGTGTATGAATTCAGCCGTAATTTCAGGAATGAAGGAATGGACCGCACCCACAATCCGGAGTTTACCGTACTTGAATTCTATGTAGCCTATAAAGATTATTTGTGGATGATGGAAACTACAGAGCAGCTTTTGGAAAAAACAGCTTTGGAAGTAAACGGAACAACCAAAGTTTTATCCGGTGAAAAAGAAATCGATTTTAAAGCGCCTTACAAACGAATAACCATGTATGATGCTATTAAAGATTATACAGGAATTGATGTAAGTGATAAAGATGAAAATGATTTGCGCGAAGTTTGCCAACAGTTAGGCATACATGCAGATAAAACAATGGGTAAAGGGAAAATCATAGATGAAATTTTTTCTGAAAAATGTGAGCATCATTTTATACAACCCACTTTCATTATTGATTACCCGGTGGAAATGAGCCCGTTAACCAAAAAACATCGCAGCAAAGCCGGATTGGTAGAGCGTTTTGAGTTAATCATAAATGGAAAAGAAATTGCCAATGCGTATAGTGAATTAAATGATCCGCTGGAACAAAGAGAGCGGTTTGAAGAACAGGTGAAACTAATGGAACGCGGTGATGATGAAGCCATGTTTATTGATCACGACTTTTTGCGTGCTCTTGAATATGGAATGCCGCCAACTAGCGGTATTGGTTTTGGAATAGACAGGTTGGTAATGTTGCTCACCAACCAGGCATCCATCCAGGATGTATTATTGTTCCCTCAAATGAGGCCGGAGCGAAACCACGGAGAAGAAAATATAAGGAATACAGAAAGTACAAAATAATTCTAAACCTCACTTTCCTGCATTTCAAATTGCATTTTGTGTAAATTATAATAATGCCCCTTCTGTTGCATTAGCTGGATATGAGTTCCCATTTCTTTTATAACTCCTTTGTCAAGTACAATTATTTTATTGGCTTTACGAATAGTAGATAAGCGGTGTGCTATCACTATGGAGGTTCTTCCCTGTATCAATTTATCTATTGCATGTTGTATCAGCAACTCACTTTCGCTATCAATAGAGGAAGTAGCTTCGTCCAAAATTAATATGGAAGGATTGTACAAAAGCGCCCGTATAAAAGATAACAATTGTCTTTGGCCAAGAGAAAGGGTTGCCCCTCTTTCCATCACATTAAAATCATAACCTCCCGGCAATTGCATAATAAAATTATGAACACCCATAATTTTCGCCGCTTCCGTTACCTGCTCTCTTTCTATTGACGGGTTTCTTAATGTTACATTATCCAGTATTGATCCGCTGAATAAAAAAACATCCTGCAAAACAACAGCTATCCTGCTTCTTAAAAATTCAATATCATATTCATTTATATTATGATTATCAATTTTAATTTCCCCTTTATTAATCGGGTAAAGCCGGTTCAGCAAACTGATGATGGAAGTTTTACCGCTACCTGTATGGCCAACAATAGCAAGCGTTTCGCCAGGAAGAATTTTAAAAGAAATATTTTTTAAAACATAATCTTCATCGTTATAAGCAAACCATACTTTTTCAAATTCTACTTCCCCTTTTACCAGTACTCCATGAATTCCTTCCTGAACATTATGAGTAACATCTTTATTATCCAAAACTTTAAAAACCCTCTCGCTTGCTACCATACCCATTTGCAGAACATTAAATTTATCAGCGATAACCCGAAGCGGCCTAAACAAAAGATTCAAGTACATAATGAATGAAATAATTACCCCGGCGTTAAATCCATAATTTCCACCCCACCATACCAATAGGCCGATGGAAAAAGCCAACACAATTTCTACTATCGGGAAAAATACTGAATAAGCAAAAATGGCTTTAATGTTGGCATTACGATGTTGTTTGTTGATATCCTTAAATTTTTTAAACTCTTTCTCTTCTACCGCAAAAGCCTGTACCACACTCATTCCTGTAATATGCTCCTGAACAAATGCATTTAAATCAGCTACAGCATTTCGCACTTTTATAAAAGATTTATTAACGCTTTCTTTAAAAAAATAAGTAGCAATAATAATGATGGGAAAAGGGGCAAGGCTTATTAAAGATAAACGCCAGTCAGCAGCAAACATAAAAAGCAAAATAGATACTATGGAAAGCAGATCAGCGATAATAGGAATAAGCCCGTCAGAAAAAATATTATTCACAGATTCAATATCGTTGATCGTCCTGGTAGTTAAGGTGCCGATAGGTGTTTTATCAAATTGAGAAAGATTTAAACTAAGCACTTTTTTATACACCGTTACACGAAGGTCTTTTACAACAGTTTGCCCAAGCCACGAAGTAAGAAAACCAAAGTAAAAACGTAAGCCTGTTTCAGCCAGCAACATTCCAATCTGAATAATAGTGATAAGAATTAGCCAGTGCATATCCTTATCTTTTATAAAATGGTTTACAGTGTATTGAATAAAAAAGGGCCGCAGAGGAGAAAGAACGGCCAGCACAATTGAAAGAATAATTGAAATATAGACTTCTCTTTTATAAGGCGATGCATAGGTAAAAACCTTTCGCAGAACACTAAGATCCAATAATTTCTTTCTCTTTTTTTTTTCAGGCATTGGGCAAATTTAAGTGAAATACTGATTAGCATAAAGTGTAATTAGTAATCGACTACCTGATTTTGAGAGCAAGAATTACCAAAAAAATCTTTCTATATGGTCATTTTGAAACTTTTTTTAGTTAGAAAGATCCTTCAGTCCCTGCATAAAATCGCTTATACTGAAATTAAATTATTCTATCTTTTAAACTCAATCAAATTACAAGGATCCAAAAATTAATTTTTCATTTTGAAATGTTTAAATAAATTTGTGTATATTTAAACACAATATGGATCTATTTTCAATTTCGCAGCTCGCCCAATTCTCAGGGATCAAGGCCCATACCATTAGGATATGGGAACAGCGGTATAATGCCTTGAAGCCAAACCGGTCAGAAGGAAATACAAGATATTATGACAATTCGCAATTGCGCCGGCTGTTGAATATCGTAAGTTTAATGGAGTCTGATTATAAGATATCTGAAATAGGCTCTCTGCCCGATGCAAAGTTGAATAAGCTACTTGAGGAACTGCAAAATAATACTACCGGAAATCAACCAACTGAATATTTTGTATCGCAGCTGATAGCTGCAGGCATGGATTACGATGAGCCGCATTTCGAAAAAATATTTTCACATTGCCTGCTTCGGTATGGGATGAAAGATACTTACCTTAACGTAGTCTACCCCATGCTGGTTCGTATAGGCGTACTGTGGTCCAGCGCTTCCCTGCTGCCGGCATTGGAGCATTTCATCAGTAATATTCTCCGTCAAAAATTGTTTACGGCAATTGATTCATTACCACTTCCAAAATCCAATTCAGATGGCTGGTTACTTTTTTTGCCAGAAAATGAATTTCACGAAATGGGTTTGTTATTTTCTCATTACCTCATTCGCCTTTCAGGCAGAAAATCAATTTACCTCGGCAGTAATGTTCCGATGCAATCGCTCATTTCAGCCATGGAACATACATCGTCACAAAACTTGCTTTTATTTTTGGTACATCATGATTTTCCGGAGGTTACCCAGAAATATCTAAGTGAATTAAATAACCGTTTCGCCGGAAAATATATATATGTGGCCGGAAAGAATAATTTAATGGGTCAAATTAAAACCCCAAAAAAAGTGCACTGGTTACAATCAGTAAAAAATTTAGAAGAGCAATTTTTACATAACTAATGTTTACATTTTTATTTATATTTATAAACAAATAATTTCATGCCAAAAATTGCAATAATAGGTTCTGGATTTTCCGGGTTAAGTGCGGCGGCTTATTTAGCTGCTGCTGGGCATGATGTACATGTATTTGAAAAGAATAGTACAGGAGGTGGCCGGGCAAGGCAATTAATAACTGAGAATGGCTATGTATTTGACATGGGGCCCAGTTGGTATTGGATGCCCGATGTATTTGAGAAATTTTTTAATGATTTCGGATATTCAGTTTCTGATTTTTATGAGCTAAAATTACTTGATCCTTCATTTGATGTGGTGTTTGCTAACAGGCAAACAATGAGTATTCCTTCAAATTATAGAGAGCTATGCAATTTATTTGAATCTATAGAAAAAGGAAGTGCGGTGCAACTCGAAAAATTTATGCAGGAGGCACAATACAAATATGAAACAGGTATGGAAAACCTCGTTTATATGCCTGGCATCTCTCTCACAGAATTTGCTGATTCCAATTTAATAAAGGGTGCAATTCGTTTGCAGGTTTTTTCTTCTTTTAGCAAGCACGTACGAAAATACTTTTCACATCCAAAACTGATTGCACTCATGGAATTCCCGGTTTTATTTTTGGGCGCTATGCCCCAGGATACTCCGGCATTGTATAGTTTAATGAATTATGCTGGTTTAAAACTTGGTACATGGTATCCGCATGGTGGTTTTGGAAAAGTGATTGAAGCAATTATGGTAGTGGCAGAAAAAAATGGAACCACTTTTCATTTTAATACTCCGGTAGAAAAAATTATGGTAGATAAAAATATAGCCCGTGGACTTATTATAAATGGAAAAGAAATTGAATTTGATGCAGTAATTGCAGCAGCAGATTACCACTATATTGAAAATGAATTACTGCCATCATCACATCGCAACTATGCTGAAGCCTATTGGGAGAAAAAAACCTTTGCTCCATCCTGCCTCATTTATTATATTGGACTCAATAAAAAAATTAAATCATTACAACACCACACCCTATTTTTTGAAGAAGACTTATTTCAACATTCAAAAGAAATATATAAAGACCCGCAATGGCCCACCAAGCCTTTATTTTACGTATGTTGCCCTTCGCAGTCCGATGATAGTGTAGCACCAAATGGACATGAAAATATATTTCTCCTAATGCCCATCGCTCCGGGTTTAGAAGATAATGATATGCTTCGTGAAAAATATTTTAATATAATGATGAGCCGGTTTGAAAAACACATTGGTGAAGAAATATTGACAAATATTGATTTTAAAAAAAGCTATTGCGTCAACGATTTTATAGTTGATTATCATTCCTATAAAGGCAATGCTTATGGCCTTGCCAATACACTAATGCAGACAGCTATATTGAAACCGAAAATCAGGAATAAGAAAATAAAAAATTTATTTTATGCCGGGCAGCTTACAGTCCCGGGGCCGGGTGTGCCGCCATCTCTCATTTCAGGAAAGATATCGGCAGAACAATTACTTAAATATTTTAAAAACAAAAGCCATGAAGTTGTTATTTGATAATTTATCGGCAGAGGTAAGTAAAATGACCACACGATCCTATAGCACCAGTTTTTCCCTGGGTATCTATTTTTTAAACAACCGCCTGCGAAATGCCATTTATTCCGTATATGGCTTTGTACGCGTAGCTGATGAAATAGTAGATAGCTTTGAAGGTTATGATAAAGATTACCTGCTCTCAAAATTCAGGCAGGATACTTTTGAGGCTATAGAAAACCGCATATCGGTCAATCCAATTTTAAATTCATTTCAACATGCGGTTCATCAATATAATATTGATCATGAACTGATAAAAACTTTTTTAAAAAGCATGGAAATGGATTTGGAAAAAGTAAATTACACAACCGCTTCATACCAGCAATATATATTAGGTTCTGCTGAAGTAGTGGGTTTAATGTGCCTGCATGTATTTACAGAAGGCGATTTAAAAATGTATGAAGAACTGAAACCTTATGCCATGAAATTAGGTGCAGCCTTTCAAAAGGTAAATTTTTTAAGAGACATGAAAGATGATTACCATGTTTTAGGAAGAACTTATTTTCCTAACGTAGATATGAGAGACTTTAGTGGTTCTGTAAAGAAACAGATTGAACAGGAAATAGAGCAAGATTTTAGTGTATCCTTAACCGGTATAAAAAAACTTCCTGCATCATCCAAGGGTGGTGTTTACCTGGCATATGTATATTATCTTTCTCTGTTCAATAAAATAAAAAAGCTGCCTGCACAGAGGATACTCACTGAAAGGGTACGAATTAATAATGGTAAAAAAATAAGCCTTATGCTAAACAGCCTATTACAAAATAAATTGAATTGGGTATGAAAAAAATAATATTAAGTCTATTAATCCTATACAGTACTGCCGGTTTTGCAGGGGCTCCTTCTTTAAGTGCAGTAAGATTACTCTATCAACAAGCGGCAACAAAGGAAAAGTATTGTAAAGAATTGATTACTCTTTTATCGCCCTATAATGAGAAAAACAATCCTTTACTAATGGGTTATAAAGCTGGCGGCACCATGATGATGGCAAAGTATGTTTTCAATCCTATAACTAAATTATCTTATTTCAGGAAAGGGAGGAAAATGCTTGAAATTGCAATTGATGCAAATGAAAATAATATTGAATTACGATTTTTGAGATTCACATTTCAAACAAATGTCCCCTCTTTTTTAGATTATCGGGATAAGATTGAAACGGATAAGATTTTTTTATTGAATTCTATTTCACAATCAACCGATCCGGCACTCAAAAATCTTATCATTTCTCATTTAAAAAATTCGGACTATTTAACCAATACGGAAAAAAAAAGATTGAATGATGAAAGAATTATTGATACTGGTAGATGAAAATGATAACGAATTGGGTGTAATGGATAAACTTACCGTACATCAAACCGGAGCGCTTCACCGTGCCTTTTCTGTTTTTATTTTTAACTCAAATGACGAATTATTGCTACAACAAAGAGCAGACGAAAAATACCATTCTGCGGGGCTCTGGAGCAATACCTGCTGCAGTCATCCTGGTAGTGGAGAAAAAGTTTCAGACGCAGCATCCCGGCGGCTGAAAGAGGAAATGGGTATACACTGCGAGGCTGGTTTTAAGTTTAGTTTTATATACAAAATGAAATTTGACAACGGATTAATAGAACATGAATTTGACCATGTTTTTTTTGGAAGAAGTGATGAATTACCAAAGCCTGATTTGAGGGAAGTTAAAGACTGGAAATATATAAGTTTGAAAAATCTGAAAAAGGAAATGATTATTAAACCTGGCAATTACTCTGCCTGGCTAAAAATCTGTTTACCTAAAGTAATGGAACATTTTATCAAAAATTCGAACCCGAAAATATGAGCCAATTCCTATATACTACCGAACAGTTTTTACCAATAACGATAAATAATGCATGGGATTTTTTTTCTTCTGCAAAGAATCTCGCTTTAATAACGCCTCCCGAATTAGATTTTAAAATTTTAACAGATCGTGATGGCAAAGAAATTTATGAGGGTATGCTTATTGATTATACGGTTAAGCCATTGTTTGGTGTTCCTTTACACTGGAAAACCGAAATTTGTAAAATTGAAAAGCCAGGCCTTTTTACTGACAGGCAATTAAAAGGACCGTATAAAATTTGAGAACACACACATACATTTATTGAAAAAGATAATGGCGTACTGATGAAAGATGAAGTAAAGTATCAATTGCCTTTCGGCACCATCGGGCGCATGGCTCATTCACTTTTTGTGCGCAAAAAAATTGAGAACATATTTATTTACCGGGAAGAAATTTTAAATAAAATATTTAAAGACCATGGAAACAATAATCATTAACACTCTCATTGTTCTGGCTGCATTTATCAGTATGGAAGGTGTAGCATGGTTTGCCCATAAATATATTATGCATGGGCTGCTTTGGCGCCTGCATAAAGATCATCATAAAAAAGAATCTGAAGGATTTATAGAACATAATGATTTCTTTTTTTTAATTTTTGCTTTGCCGGGGATTGCTTCTTTATTTTTTGGAATGCAAAACGATTATAATTTTCTTTTCTGGATCGGCACTGGCATCACATTATATGGTATGGCGTATTTTCTGATTCATGATATTTTTATTCATCAGCGATTTAAAATTTTTAGAAATACTAATAATGTTTATTTTAAGGCCATTCGCAGAGCGCATAAAATACATCACAAGCATTTAGGTAAGCAAGATGGTGAATGCTTTGGTATGCTTTGGGTTCCTTTTAAGTACTTCCGCCATATAAAAAATAAAAGATTGGCATGAAATTTCTTTACCTGCTTATTGATTTTTTTACAGTAATTATTCCATTACTGTTTTCATTTCATCCCAAAATAAAATTTTATAAAACATGGAAGGCTTTTTTTATAGCCTCCTTTACAGTGGCCATTATTTTCATAATATGGGATGCTGTTTTTACCCACCTTGGCGTTTGGAGTTTTAATGACCGTTATATTACCGGGATCTATTTTTTGCAATTACCCATTGAGGAAATTCTCTTTTTTATTTGCATCCCATTTTCATGTGTGTTCACCTATTATTGTCTCGACAAATTTTATAATCTTTCCTGGAATCCAAAAATAGAAAACATATTTTGTATCTTTTTATCAATAGCCTTATTGATTACCGGCCTTATATTCTTAGATAAACTTTATACCTCTGTAACATTTATCAGCACGGCATTTGTTTGCCTTATTTTAAAATTCATTTTAAAAATTAATTGGCTTGGAAAGGTAATCAGCATATATGCCATCTTATTAATTCCTTTTTTGATAGTGAATGGAATACTTACAGGAACAGGATTGGAGGAACCTGTGGTAATATATAACAATTCGGAAAACTTTGGTATCCGAATTGGAAGCATACCTATTGAAGATGTTTTTTATGGATTTGAATTAGTTCTATTGAATTTGTTGATTTATCTCCAATTAACCAATGAAAATAAATCCCATACCACATAAGCCTTTCATCACTGTAAAAAAATTATTTTAATATAAAAATATTGCAATGAAAAAGTCACTACAAATTGTCAATATAATCGCATTAATAGCAACGATTGTTATCAATTATCTTTCGAATACAGGAATATTTAATGACGATACAATGGCTAGTGTTTCGGCCAGATACCAAAATTATTTTACTCCTTCCGGATATGCATTTTCAATCTGGGGATTGATATATATTGGACTATTGGCTTTCGTAATTTTTCAAGGTAGCGGGCTTTTCAAAAAAGCAAAAGCTGATAATGTTGTATTGCAAATAGGTTGGTGGTTTGTAATTTCGTGTATTGCTAACTGTTTTTGGATTATAGTCTGGCTTTACGATTATATTGGGCTTTCCGTTTTGATAATGCTTGTGCTTCTATTCTCATTAATAAGAATTATTATTAAAACCAATATGGAAATGGACGACGCTCCTTTTAAAATAATTGCGTTTGTTTGGTGGCCATTTTCCATTTATTCCGGATGGATCACCGTAGCATTAATAGCCGATATAGCAGCGTATCTCACCAAAATAAAATGGAACGGATTAGGAATTTCAGCTATTACCTGGACGATCATTATGATAATAGTGGCAGGAATTATTAATTTGTTAATGACATGGAACAAGAACATGCGTGAATATGCGCTGGTAGCGGTTTGGGCACTCGTGGCTATTGCTGTAGCGAATTGGAACGGAGTACAATCTATAGTTCAAACGGCCTTAGTTATTGCTGTTATTCTATTACTTAGTATCGGATTGCACGCCTATAAAAATCGAAAAAGTTTACTATGGCAATAGATCAAACAGATATTGCAAAACAGAGAATAAGTATTTGCTGGCTAAGAAGAGATTTAAGATTCAATGATAATACAGCATTATATCACGCATTAAAAAGCCCTTACCCGGTATTGCCGGTTTTTATTTTTGATTCAAATATTCTGGATAAACTTTCGGATAAAAAAGACAAACGGATAAATTTCATTCATCAAATATTAGAGCAACTTAATAATACTATTAAAGAAAACGGTTCTTCATTATTTGTTTTGAATGATCAACCTTTAGCTGCATTTGAAAAACTCTGTAACTCCTTTGATATAAAAGAAGTATTTGCCAATCATGATTATGAACCGTACGCCATAGAACGCGATACATTGATCAAAAATCATTTAGCACAAAGAAACATTCCTTTTCATACTTATAAAGACCAGGTGATTTTTGAAAGATCAGAAGTAATGAAAGCCGATGGCACACCTTACACAGTTTTTACACCTTATTCAAAAATCTGGGAACAAAAATTTATTGAACAAAATCATTCCAACGTTCCAAGTGAAGAATACTTTTCCAATTTTGTAAAGACCAAACCATTTCATTTTCCTTCTCTGAAAGAAATTGGGTTTGAAAAAACAGAAGTAGAAATCCCCCCCTTAAATATTAATGAAGAAATCATACGCCACTATCATGAAACCCGCAACCTTCCTGCTATTGATGGCACAAGTCATGCTAGTGTTCATTTGCGTTTTGGAACGGTGAGTGTGCGGCATTTGGCAAATTTAGCCAACAGGCTTAACGATCAATGGTTGAATGAATTAATATGGAGAGAATTTTTTATGATGATCCTTTTCCATTTTCCCCAGGTAGTGAATCATAGTTTCAAAAAGAAGTATGACTATATACAATGGAGAAATAACGAGAAGGAATTTGACCTTTGGCGCAAAGGAGAAACCGGTTATCCTATAGTAGATGCAGGCATGCGCCAACTAAATGAAACCGGGTGGATGCATAACCGCGTTCGTATGGTTGTGGCAAGTTTTCTTACCAAACACCTGTTGATTGACTGGCGATGGGGCGAAGCGTATTTTGCAGAAAAACTTTTGGATTTTGAACTTTCTTCCAATAACGGGAATTGGCAATGGGCCGCAGGAAGTGGGTGCGATGCCGCTCCCTATTTTAGAATTTTTAATCCTTCGGAACAAACAAAAAAATTTGATCCTGAATTGCGGTATATAAAAAGATGGATACGAAATTTTCGACCCGATTATTTATCACCAATAGTAGAGCATGATTTTGCCCGAAAACGGGCACTGGAAATTTATAAAAATTCGCTTATCCCTGGAGGCTTAGATGCAAAAATTCCAATATTGCCGAAGAAATAAATAAAATGTCTGCTTGTTAGTAAATTCTTATTACTCATCTTCCCCGCCCTCTTTATGATAAGCTTTTATAAATAATGCACCCAGGTTTTTTTGAGGCGGAATATAATCTTCAAAAGTTTCTCTTAGATCTTTGGGAGCCTTATTAAAATAAGCATCTAAGCCATCCCACATTTGCCGCCAATCTATATTTTTACCTTCTCTAAGCGTATTGTCCAGCGCATCAATTATAGGCTTGTTCACATTTTTTGCCCCGGTCTGTTTTGTAGAAATGATATGCGCTTCAGGGGCATAATTTAAAATAGTTTTTAGGTTTTGATAACCGCCGCATGAACCCAGCATGATGATCTTCGCATTTTCCGGAAGCTGCTGAATGGTATAAGGAAGGTGATAACTATGGCCACGGTGTATTACAATAGATGGTTTTAACCCATTTGTATCAAGATAGGCAATAAGATCTTTCTGTGCATCTGCATCCTTATCCGTTTCATTGTCCAGAGGAAGATTAGCAAAAATCCAGATAGGTTTTCCCTTAATAGATTTTATTTCTATCCATTCCTTTTTCTGAGTAATGCTCCAGTCATTTCGTGGAAAAGAAGTTAGATAACTTGCAAAAGACTCTTTACCATCTTTATCTCCATAAAAAAATACCTGTTCTATTATGCGGCCACTATCATCAGCGAGGTATTTATAATCAACGGTGTAAATGGGCGGTATGCCAATCTCTTTTGAAAGATCAATACCATTTTTTGGATCAGCCGACAGGAAGATTGTTTTCAACAAACCATAAATTTTCTTCCCTCTATCATTATTTTCTTTTATACACCTTTGCTCATTCCAGATTACATTCTGCAACATAGATTGTTGAAGTTGCGGATTGGTAATACTTCCATATGAATCTGCTACATCCACAGCATCTTCAAGCGTTCGGGTAGTTTCTAATTTTGATACAAATGCCTGCATCAGTTTTTCAGAATTTTGCGGCATGGTTTTTAAAAACTCATCCAATTTATTATAACCCGCCGCCATTTTTATAAACTTCTTAAACCGGTCGAAGTTTACAGATAAAAGTAAAGAATCGCCATGGGGAACGGGTCCCATTTTTTGAATCATCCGATCGAAACTATATTTATAACTTGAAGTATAAATATCATTTTCGCCCAAAACCATCATATAATATAGATCCTGCGCATCAAGTGGTTCAATGGCACGAAAGCGAATGGCATCAGGGCTTTCATGTAAAGTATTTATCGGATTTATAAAATGCTGAATCGCTTTTGACTGTAACATATCTACCAATCCATTAGCGCCAAGCATAGCAATGGGCGTATCCCCCTTTACGAGCCTTGAATAATAATCAATTTCGGTTTTTACCATTAATTTATAATAACCCACACTATCATAATTTTTATCAGTAGTGCCGGCAACTTTCGAAATATTGGCGATGGTTTGTTTACCACTGATAAGGTCATCTAAAAATGGAAAATAAAAAAGAGCACGATTTTGTGTGCTTAATTGTACTACCGTTTTAATACGGCTGTCCTCAATTTTTCTAATCAATTTACCCTGCCTGCTATAAGCAGATTGTGCATAAGAATATAATTGGCTTGGGCTGTTATTAAATGCGTCTATAACAAGGGTGTCGGCAAATGGTTCATTAACATAAGGGCCAATATTTGCGAGAATTTTATCGGGATGAAGTATACAAAATTTCCTGAATAGTATTACCTGGCATTCTTTATACCCCGGATTTTCATTAAAAATACGCGCATTGATCATACCAACTTCATAAGGCACATTTAGTATGTAGGGCGCCATACTTTCTCCTTTGATATTCGCCTTAAGAATTTCATTAAAATTCTCTACGAGTAAGGGTGCCAGTGAGGGTGTAAAAGTATGTGCCTTCCAACCGTTGGTAAAATCTCTCACCAGGTCTTCAACGTAGCGCAGGTATCTTACCTTATCATTATTGGTGGGCAATGCGGTATTACTCTCAATATCATTTCTTAGCACATTTACTTCCCTGATGATGGCATCAGTAACCTGAAGGTTAATATCAGAATTGGCACTTACTTTTATCAGCCCGTCAAGATGACCGTCTGCTTTATCAGCACGCTTTTGTTCAGCAATAATTTTATCATGAAACACCTGCCTGCTTAATGGAATATTGGTAGTATCGCCATGGGCAAAAATAACTTCAGGAAGAAAAGTAATCAGAATAAAAAAATAATATAAAAACCTCATAATATTCAAATGAATTGATAGAAGCGAAAATAATCAGAATAGTTGCAAATTTACCTATTGCTTGTGTTCATATGAGTCCTTTTAAAAATAAAATGCTGCATAAGAAACAGTAATTAACCTTTTATTAGGAAGATAATCAAGGCCTTGTGTACAATTTTCACAAATCTTCCTCATTATGTTGATATTAATAAATTGTAAACAACATAAATCAGAATAAATATTTAGTATAGGTTTGCATTTCATGACACAGGAAACCAAAGCACGAACTATTCTGATTGCCGATGATGAACCTGATATTTTAGAGATTATCAGTTTTAACTTACAGGCGCAAGGGTACAATGTAATTACCGCAAATAATGGTAATGAAGCTATTGAATTAGCGAAAACTCATAAGCCGGATTTGATCATTCTGGATGTAATGATGCCAGGAAAAAGCGGGTTTGAAGTATGTAAGGTTTTACGGGTTCTTCCCGGATTTGAAAATACCATCATCCTATTTTTAACCGCGCTTAATGATGACAGCACTCAAATAAAAGGTTTGGAAACCGGTGGTGATGATTACATTACCAAACCAATAAGTCCCAAAGTTTTAATAAGCCGTGTAAATGCGCATTTCAGAAGGATTATAAAAGAAACCGGAAGTATATTACAAATTGGAGATCTTTCAATCGACCGTGAAAAGTACGTAGTTACTTTAAAAGATGAAGAAATTATTTTGGCCCGAAAGGAATTTGAATTGCTTGCTTTACTTGCCTCAAAACCCGCCAAGGTTTTTTTAAGAAATGAGATTTTGCATAAGGTATGGGGATCCGAAGTAATTGTTGGTGACCGCACTATTGATGTACATATTAGAAAAATAAGGCAAAAATTAGGAGATGATTGTATCACTACTGTGAAAGGCGTAGGTTATAAATTTCAGATGTAACCTCCACTAAACCCCTACAAAGAAGTAGCTTTTGATTACAATCTTTACATTTCAGAATAAAGTATAAATCGTGAAAGTAAAACGATAAAAAAGAAAATAATTTTGCTGAAATTGGAGAACAGTTCCACACTTGCGGAGTGGTTTGGATGAGCAGATTTAACAATCTACCATTTCAACAATTAATCATAACTATATACATTTGGAATAAGTTTAAAAAATTCCTATGAAAAAAATGATTACGTTTTCAGCCTTTATAGTATTTTCATTTACTCTTTTGGCGCAAAAAGATTCTTCAAATAAATTGAATGGTTTATTTAAAAGAGCCAACTCTATTCTTTCCAAAAAAACTTCCTCATCAGGAAGTTTATCTACCGATGAAATTGTATCTGGATTAAAAGAAGCCCTTTCACTTGGCGCTGAAAAAAGTGGCGATAAACTTTCAAAACCTGATGGTTTTTTTAAGGATGCCGCGGTTAAAATCTTATTGCCTAAAGAAGTGCAGGATGTAGAAAATAAAATGAGAATGTTGGGAATGGGGAAATTAGTAGATAACGCTATTCTTAGCATGAACCTGGCTGCCGAAGATGCTTCAAAATCAGCCGCGCCTATATTTTTATCAGCCATCAAAAAAATGACTGTAACCGATGCATTAAATATTTTGCGGGGAACGGATACGGCGGCCACAGGTTATTTACGAAAAACAACTACTCCTGAACTCACTGCTTCTTTCAAACCTGTGATTGAAGAATCTTTGAAAAAAGTAGATGCCACCAAATATTGGAAAGATGTTTTTACCACCTACAATCGTTTTACTTCAAAGCCTGTAGATACAGACATTAACAGCTATGTAACTACGCAAACTCTCAAAGGATTATTTTATTATGTAGCACAGGAAGAAGTAAACATCAGAAAAAATCCTGCCGGAAGAGTTACTGATATTTTGAAAAAGGTTTTTGGAAATTAGAATTACAGGATTTGATTTGTGTATACGATTTTTTTGCGAGTAATATAAATAATGCGAATTTACACATTGGTTGTAACTGGACAACCTGTTACTAATTAACTTATTCCAATGAAGCAGTTTCTAATTTTTTCGGCTTTCATTTTTCTATATTCCACCCTATTCTCCCAAGATATAATTGGCAACTGGAAAGGAAATATTGATGTAAATGACAAACAATTACCTATAGTTTTTCATTTTTATAAAGATAGCTCAGGAAAGATAGATGGCAAATGGGACAGCCCGGCGCAAAAAGCCATGAACTTACCTTTTAGTGGAATTAATATTAACAGGGATAGCGTCCATCTTGCAATTAAAATGATTGCCGGTTCTTACGAAGGGAAATTTATTGGGAACGATTCTATGGCAGGAATATGGCACCAGGGAGGTAGAGAAATAGCTTTAAACTTTTCCAGGTCGTCTGAAAAAATTGCAGAAGAAATAACTCCACATTTATATCCGGGTGAAAAAGAAATTGCCATAACTTCCGCTGGAGGAAGCAAACTTTACGGAACATTACTTTCAAAGAATAATCATCAAAAATTAGCGATAATCATTGCCGGTTCGGGGCCAACTGATAGAGATGGAAATAATCCATTGGGAGATGAGGCTAATTCTTATAAGATGCTGGCCTGGTCGCTGGATTCACAAAACATCGCCACCTTTCGTTATGACAAACGCGGTATTGCCAAAAGTCTGGTTTCCAACCTAAAAGAAAGCGATTTGGTTTTTGATGATTATATAAAAGATGCTGAAAAAATATTTGATTATTTGCATGATACACTTGGTTTTAAAGATATTTATATTATTGGCCATAGTGAAGGATCATTAACAGGAATGATTGCTTCGCAAAATAAGAAAGTAAAAGGTTTTGTTTCCATTGCAGGAGCAGGCAGGCCTATTGATGTTGTGTTAGAAGAACAATTGAACAGACAACCATTAGCTGATTCTGTAAAAAATAAAATCGCTTTTATTTTTAGTGAGTTTAGAAAAGGTAAAGAGGTAAATGGGTTGCCATCATCTTTAGACTTCCTTTTCAGAAAATCTATACAACCTTATATGATTTCGTGGTTGAAATATTCTCCTGAAAAAGAGATAAACAAATTGAAATGCCCGATCTTAATTCTTCAGGGCAGTTGCGATATACAGGTGAAAGTAGAAGATGCAAAAAATCTGCATAATGGCAATAAGAAAAGTGTTTTGGATATTATTCCATTTATGACGCACACTTTGAAAGATGCCGGTAAAGATTGCTCAGGTCAAAACAAAACTTACACTGATGGCTCTTTGCCTTTAAACAAATTATTAGTAAATGATGTTGTAAACTTTATAAAAAGATAAAGGAAGATTTATCCCATTATTACCAGCAATCAGGGGTTTTTATCTTTCAATAAATCTCCTATATCAGTTTCAAGCCGGGCAATTTCATCCTGTTTAAGCCCATCATAAATTCCTCTTACTCTTTTCTGTTTATCAACCAAAGCAAAAAATTGGGTATGAATAAAGGCCTCCTTAATATTGAGACTGCTATTTTTATCATTATCAAGCAGGTAACTCTGGCGCGCCATTTTATACAAAGAATCTTTTGAACCCGTTACAAAATACCATTTTGCTGCATAATCCGTATCTTTCCCAACCATTTTTTCCTCATAAGCTTTCAGCAAAGGAACTGAATCAGTTTCAGGCATGGATGTGTGAGAAATAATCGCAAAATCTTTATCATCTTTAAACTTATCAAAAACAGTTTTCATATTACCATTCATTTTCGGGCAAATACCCTTGCAGGTCGTAAAAAAATAATTGGTAACATATACTTTTCCATCTACGTTATGCCCGGTTACGATTTGCCCGTTTTGATCGGTGAATGAAAAATTCTGCACATAATTCATCACCGGTAATTTTACTTCAAAAAATCCTTTTTGAAAAGAAAGTGCAAACCAAAAGCCCCCTAATAATAAAATAAAAAATATACCGTATAAAATTAATTTATTTTTCATGGCGCAAAGGTATTATAAAATGCTGTTTCACTTTTTTGCACTTTTTACTTTTCATTCTCTTTAACAAAGGAATCTATAGTAGATTTTTTGACAGTAACCTAAGCACGGAAATTTCCCTTATTTTTCCCTAAATTGTTGTACAAATTATAATATGAACAAAGCAATTTCAATGTTGATGATTCTTTTCTTTTCGCTATTAACTACACTTGCTTCTTCTCAATCAAAAAATGAAATAGCTATTCGAAAAGTATTGCAAACACAGGAAAATGCCTGGAATAGCGGGCAATTGGAAAAATTTATGCAAGGTTATTGGAAAAATGATTCCTTGATATTTATTGGCAAATCGGGAATCACTTATGGATGGCAAAAAACTTTAGATAATTATATAAAAGGTTACCCGGATACTGCGGCAATGGGACAACTTACTTTTACACTTTTTCAATTAAAACCAATTTCAGTTGATTGTTATTTCGTTATAGGTAAATGGCACCTGCAAAGAAGTATCGGAAAAATTGAGGGTTATTTCACTTTATTATTTAAGAAAATAAGCGGGCAATGGCTTATTGTTGCTGATCATAGTAGTTAAGAAATATACTACCGAATTAAAAAAGCATTGAAGTCTGTACTATCGCCATAAAAAACATTAAAATCTACCGGCGCTTTTATTCCATTTACACGGCCAGCTTCACTGTGTTGCCAAAAAATCCATTTGTTCTCAATCCGCGGTTTATCAGGTTGCAAATAATGTGCAATCCACAACGGATAATCTTCAAAACCCTGCTGAAAATATTTTTGATAGAAATCAATATTGGTATAAATGATTGGTTTTATTCCATATTTTTTTTCAACTGCATTGAGCCATATTTTTACTTCTTTCTGCATTTCGGGCACAGGCAATCTTCGTCCTATTTCTATGTCAAGCACTGGAGGCAAATCGCCTTTTTGTAAATTCACTATTTCAATAAAATTAGCTGCCTGTCTTTTGGCATCTTTGCCCGGGATAAAAAAATGATAGGCTCCTTTTGGAATATTTTGTTCCTGTGCTTTTAACCAATTTCGCCTGAATTGCTCATCCACATTACCAACTCCTTCAGTAGCTTTCATAAATACAAACCCAATTTTAATTCCCTTCACTTCCATATTTTTTACTTCTTTCCAATTGACTATACTTTGATAACGGCTTATATCAATACCATGAATTTCATATCCATTCGGTATTTCAATTTGAAAACCCGGGTAAAAAACATGAGGCTGAATAAAGAAAAAATTAACGGCATAATAAAGGCTAATTAATATTAAACACAACCAAAAAAATATTTTGAAAAATGCTTTAGAAGATTGACGTTTCTTTTTTCTTGCCACTGTCGTTAAGTCTTGAATATTTAGATGCAATAAATAATTATTGCTTTATTATTTTTTTGACAAACTTAACGCCATTATCTGTTTGTATTTTTATAAAATAAATTCCAGCGGCAAATGATTGCGTCTCCACTTCTGAAAATAAAGAACCATCAACAGATAACTTTTTATTCAACACTAAGCTCCCTTTACTATCATACAC
>DATCMY010000593.1:0-6230 GCA_036565505.1 Hanamia sp. | reverse complement strand
GATCATCATATAGCAATGAACCCCCGTTTATGGAAGGAAGCTTTCTTTTATGAAAAGCAAGGATATGAGGTGGTAATTCTTTCAATGTGGCAATCGGAAGATCTGTTAGAGAAGGATAGCGAAATATTAAAAGGACATGCTATCTCTTATAAAGCATACCTCAGCCTGCTGCCGGGTGCAACAAATAAGACAGCCCTTTTGTTTTATCGTGTAAGAAAAAGATTAGCGGCTGAGCTGCAGAAGAGAGTTCACATTGGTTCACAATGGACAATAAGCTATGCGCCGGAACTGATGTATAAACAGGCTTTGAAAGAAAATGCTGACCTCTACGCTGCTCACCTTGAATGTGCTTTTTATGCTGGTAAAAAATTACTGGAAGCAGGTAAACGGGTATGTTTTGATTTTGAGGATTGGTATTCCCGTGATTACCTCGTTCCTGCAAGGCCGGTAAGATTATTGGAATCATTGGAAAAATTTGCCTTGAATAATGGTTTGTTTTGTACCACCACATCTAAAGCTATGGCGGAAGCATTAAAAGAGGCCTACAGGATAAATAAGGAGATTACGGTTATTTATAATGGCTTCCCCATGCCTGAATCGGCTGTAAAAACGGAGCCGGAAAAAATTGCTAACGGCAATGCACACGCTAAATTAATTTGGTTTTCAAGAACAATAGGTCCGGGCAGGGGAATAGAATATTTATTAAAAGCACTTGCCTTATACGATCACCCTGTGGAATTGCACGTATTGGGAAAAATGAAAAAGGGTTTTAATGAATATCTGGAAACCGGTTTTAAAGAATTAAAAAAACATACACTGGTAATTCATGGATTTATGCCGCATAACCGGTTACCGGCATTTATTGCTCAGTTTGATATAGGCCTTGCCATTGAGGAAAATATAAACGACAACAAAATGCTTACCGTTTCAAATAAGATGCTACAGTATTTGCAGGCAGGCATACCCGTTATAGCATCCAATACAAAAGGACAACAGGAGGTTGCAGTGTATTTTCCTGAAACGGTCAGGATAATTAATATTGAAAAACCCGGCATGCTTGGAGATGCAATTGATTCGCTTGCAAAAAAAAGTAATAGTTATAAAGAAGAACAGGTGGATACCTTCAATAAAATATTTTCGTGGGAAGCTCAGGAAAGCAAGCTTGTCAATGTATTAAAAAAGCATATTTAGCAAAAGAACTGCGCCTTTATTTCTTATTCGCCTTTGCATAAAATGCCAGCCTCATTAACCCGGGGATAAAATAAAATAAACTAATTTTTAAAATATACCTTACCCAACGTATTGCAAAAAAAGAAAAAAGTATGTCTTCTCACAGATCATCACATCTGCTTTAATCCCCGTTTATGGAAGGAAGCCTTCTTTTATGAAAGCAAAGGTTTTGAAGTAGTGATACTTTCTATGTGGCTTTCAAAAGAGTTTTTGCAAAAAGACCTGGAAATATTGAACGGGCATTCTATCTCCTATAAAACTTACCTGAATCTGGTACCGGGTGAAGTAAGCAAAATTGCTCATACTTACTATCGCTTAAGAAAAAGAATTGCAGGTGAATTACAGCGGTGGTTCAATATCGGAACAAGATGGGCAATAAGCCATGCACCGGGATTAATGCTCAGGTATGCTTTAAAAGAAAATGCTGATTTATATGCTGCTCATTTGGAATGTGCATTTTATGCAGGCAGGAAATTAATAAAGGCAGGCAGGAAAGTGTCTTTTGATTTTGAGGATTGGTATTCACGTGACTTCCTGGTTCCCGAAAGGCCTGTTAAGCTTTTGGAATCATGGGAAAAATTTGCACTAAACAATGGGGTGTTTTGTACAGCCGCCTCCGGGGCAATGGCTGCGGGCTTAAAAGAGTTTTATTCTCCTGGTAAAACTATAACGGTTATTTACAATGGATTTTCTGTAGAAGAAGAAAATTATATTCAACCGGTGAAAATAAGTGGTACAGATGAAAGTTTGAAATTACTTTGGTTTTCAAGGTCAATAGGCCCCGATAGGGGAATTGAATCATTTTTAAATGCATTGACATATTATGATTTCCCGGTTGAGTTACACTTGCTTGGTAAAATGGAGCCGGGTTACCAGGCTATTTTAGATGAAAAATTTGCCGGGTTAAAAATACACCGGTTATTGGTGCATCCCTTTATTTCGCATAACCTTTTGCTAAACTTTATTGCACAATATGAAATAGGGCTGGCTTTAGACGAAAATATAAATGAAAACAGGAAGCTTACCATAACCAATAAAATTTTGCAATACTTACAGGCTGGCTTGCATGTACTCGCTTCTGACACAGCGGGGCATAGGGAAGTTGCAGCGCAATTACCGGAATTAGTAACAATAGTTGATATCCGGGAGCCATTCACTGTTGTAGCGATGCTTGCTGCATTAAAAAATAAAACTAACGTTATAAAAACAGAACAAAGGGATAGGTTCAATACAATATTTTCCTGGGAAGCACAGGAGAAAAAATTAAACAGTTTGCTGGAAAGGAATTTATGGGTATAAAAAATGTTATCATCAACTTAGTTGACAAAGTTCCTTTCCCTCTCAGGAGCCGCATAAAGAATATTCCGGGATTAAAACAAATACAATCGTACCTGTTAGAAAAATGGGTGAACAATAATGAGTTTGTTGCTACGATATCGGGAGGACCGGCAAAAGGCCTGGTATTTCCGGTACAGATGCCGCAGGATAAATTAATGTGGATCGGAACCTGGGAACCGGAATTTGCAGAGGCATTGCATCAATATGTTCAGCCGGGCTGGATTTGTTATGATATCGGAGGATACAAAGGTTATTATGCAGGAATAATGGCTTTAAAAGGAGCTACTGAAGTAATTATATTTGAACCCATGCCCGGCAATGCAGAGAAAATAAAAAAACTAATTAATTTAAACAGCACTTTACCAATAAGGCTTAAAGAACTTGCCGTTTCGGATACTACCGGTAAAACAGTTTTTAAACTGATGCCGGAAGAAACAATGGGCAAACTGGAAAGCAGTTCCTTTCAGCCGGATGAAAAAGAAGTTACACGGGTAGAAGTTGAGTGTGTTACGCTTGATGGCCTTATAAAAAATGGCCTTCCTGAACCTGACTTTATTAAGATAGATGTAGAGGGCGCCGAAGAATTTGTGTTAAAAGGGGGAATGGAAATGCTTGCAAAGAAAAAGCCTTTTTTAATGATAGAAGTGCATTCTCCGGCAATAGGGAAACGATGCCTTTCAATTTTAAATAATTATTATTCTTCTATCACTGTTCTGGAAACAGGGCAAACACCGGATAAAGGAACCCCGGAGATTTGTCATTATATAGTATGTAATGTATAAGCAATAAGGGTTGACAACCTTTGAATGGGTTGTCAACCCTGTACCTGCAATGATCCTCGCTTTGATGATCTCAACGGCTCCGTGGCAATCCCCTCATTTGAACCTGGGTAATATTAGATGAGATTGCCACAGCGTTATAATCATCAACTTTGCTTCGCAATTGAACTGATTACAAACGCTTCGCAATGACGTACCTTTTTGTAGAAGGAGATTGCCATAGGGTTATGGTCATACCCAGGGTTACCGTCATTGCGAGGAGCCAGGACAATGATCCTCGCTTTGATGATCTCAACGGCTCCGTGGCAATCCCCTCATTAGAACCTGGGTAATATTAGATGAGATTGCCACAGCGTTATGGTCATCTACTTTGCTTCGCAATTGAAATGATAAGCACTAAGGGTTGACAACCCTTTCAAAGGTTGTCAACCCTGTCCCTGAAAATAGTATAACATCAAAAAGATCCTAATCCTGTATCCCCATTTTCCGCCTTCCAATCTCGCTGGTGTGCACCGGCCCAGGCTGTTTGCACAGCACCTGCCGTCATTCGGATGGGAGCCCATTATTGTAACAGTGGATGAAAAATATTATGAAGAGGAATTGGATTATTATTTAGAAAAATTATTACCCGCAACGTTAAGAATTGAAAAAGTAAAAGCCTTCCGTATAACCAAACCAAGGATCATTGGCGATATTGGGCTAAGGGCTTTTTTTCAATTGTACAAAAAAGCGAAGCAAATAATTCAAACCGAAAAGATTGATTTTTTATATATACCTATTCCCTCTTTTTATACGGCCTTATTAGGAAGGTGGCTGCATTCTTCAACCAACATAAAATATGGCATTGACTATATTGATCCATGGGTACATGAATTTCCAGGATCGGATAAATTGTTTTCGCGACATTGGATGAGTACAAAAATTGCCAAATTTCTGGAACCCATCGCTGTTAAAAAAGCATCATTGATTACAGGTGTTGCAGAAGGTTATTATAACCCGGTATTAGAACGTAATCCTCACTTAAAAACACAGGCCGTTTGTGGAGCAATGCCTTATGGAGGAGAACAAAAAGATCATAATTTATTAAAACATCTTGATATAAAACCTTACCTGTTTCAGAAGAAAACCAACAAAATTCAATTGATATATGCCGGGGCCATGCTGCCCAAAGCTTATGCCCCATTGGAAGCGATCTTTAAAAGCATACAGGCACAAAAGGAAGTATTTGAACCCGTTGAATTTCACTTTATAGGAACCGGGCAAACGACTAATGATCCGGAAGGATTTAATATAAAGCCATTGGCCCAAAAGTACGGACTATGGCAAACTATCATTTATGAATACCCGAAAAGAATTCCTTATTTGGATGTTTTGGTTCACTTACAACAGGCTGATGGTATTTTCATTTTGGGAAGTACAGAACCACATTATACACCCAGTAAGTCTTATCAGGGAGTCTTATCAGGCAAACCAATAATAGCGGTATTGCATAAGGAAAGTACCGCAGTAAAAGTATTGCGGGAGTCAGGAGCAGGCATGGTATTGGATTTTGACGGAGAGAAGGAAATGGATTGGATACAAAATTCTTTTGTTCCCTTTTTTGAAAAATATATTGCCTGGATAAAAAACTATGATCCGGCTCATATAAATAAAGAAATATTTGAAGAATATTCAGCAGTAAAAATCACTGAAAAGTTTGTACGGTTGTTGAACCTGGTCTAAGGTCACTTATGAATAGATTGAAAAAGATATTTAACTTTATTTATAATCATCCACTGGCAGGAAAGCATAAAATCAGAGCCAGTTTTCTTTTTTTTTCCTGGCAACTTTCACAGCTATTTTATCCGCATGAAGTGTTAGTTCCTTTTGTTGGGACGACAAAATTAGTTGCTAAAAAAGGTTTAACCGGCGCAACAGGGAATATTTATACAGGATTAGAAGAATTTTCGGACATGGGATTTCTTTTACATTTTTTACGTAAGGATGATTTGTTTGCTGATATCGGCGCTAATATTGGTAGTTATAGTGTTTTGGCGAGTGGTTGTGTTGGCGCAAGAACTATTTGTTTTGAACCGGTACCATCTACTTTTTACTGGTTGACAAAAAATATTAATGTCAATAGTTTACATCAATCAGTAGTCGCAAGAAATATTGGTTTGGGGAGCGTTAAAACTGAACTATACTTTACATCTTCGCATGGAACTGTAAATCATGTTCTTTCCCAAAATGAAATAGAGTACCAAAATGATACGGTGAAAGTCCAGGTTTTCCCTTTTGATGAAATTGCTTTACAGGAAGGTATTCCTCAGCTTATAAAAATTGATGTAGAAGGTTTTGAAACAGAAGTAATCAGGGGTATGAAAAATACATTGCAGTCTAATGAATTGAAAGCTATCATAATTGAGTTAAATGGTTCTGGTGGCCGTTATGGATATGATGAGTCATTAATTCACCAGGAATTATCAGACCTTAATTTTTTTCCTCATGAATACAATCCATTTACAAGAAACCTTGAACGGATAGAAAGTTATAGCTCTACAAATACTATTTATATAAAGGATTATGATTTTGTAAAAGATCGAATAGTGTCTGCTGAAAAGGTATTAGTTTTTTCAGAAAAATTTTAAGGTGAAACGGCTAGCAATTATAACCACCCATCCCATTCAATACAATGCTCCCTGGTTCAAATTATTAGCTGAAAGGAAAAAACTGAAGGTTATGGTTTTTTATACATGGAGCCAGGTTGAGAAAGAAGGAAAATATGATCCTGGCTTTGGTAAAAATGTGGAATGGGATATTCCTTTACTGGATGGTTATGAATATAGATTTATAAATAATATTTCCAATGAACCCGGCTCTCATCATTTTAATGGTATAGATAAC
>DATCMY010000592.1:0-5626 GCA_036565505.1 Hanamia sp. | reverse complement strand
ACCTTCTTCTGTATGCCCAAGGCAATTACTGAAGAAAGTACTAAAGGATGCGGAGGAAGAAGGCTACCTGCCTTATTTCTCACAGGAATTTGAATGGTACAATTTTGCAGAAACACCGCAAAGCATCAATGATAAGCAATTTAAAAACCTTACGCCTCTCACACCGGGAATGTTTGGATATTCTATTCTTAGGAGTTCATTGCAAAACTCTTATTTCTCTGATCTTTTTGATTTTCTTAAAAAATTCAATGTCCCTTTAGAAGGCTTGCATACTGAAACGGGGCCCGGCACTTATGAAGCAGCGATTAACTACTCTGAAATTATAGAAGCTGCCGACAGAGCTGTAATATTTAAAACAGCAGTAAAGGAAATTGCGTACAGGCATGGCTGTATGGCTACCTTCATGGCAAAGATCAATGAAAATCTTCCAGGTTGTGGCGGGCATGTGCATCAAAGTCTTTGGGATAAAAAGGGCGATAAAAATCTTTTTTATAATGAAAAAGATAAAATGAAAATGAGTAACCTGATGAAAAGTTATATTGCAGGACAGTTGTATTGCCTTCCCTATATTCTGCCAATGTTTGCCCCTGTCATTAATAGTTATAAGAGGTTGGTGGAAGGTGCGTGGGCGCCAACAACACTTACCTGGGGGCTTGATAACAGAACGGTAGCTTTGCGCGTTTTATCAGGCAGCAGCAAATCGTGCAGGCTGGAAACAAGAGTAATAGGGGCAGATGTTAATCCGTATTTGGCAATGGCTGCCTCACTTGCTTCCGGCTTGTATGGAATAAAAAATAAATTGAAATTAAAACAACCTGCAACCAGGGGAAATGGATATGAAGATTTCTCAAACGGAACTCTACCCAAAACGCTTGATGAAGCAACACAAATGATGAAGCAATCAAAAGTGGCGAAAGAAATATTGGGAGAAAAATTTGTAAATCACTTTATTCAAACCCGTGAATGGGAATGGAGGCAACACCTTAAAGCAGTTACTGACTGGGAATATAAAAGATATTTTGAAATTATTTAAGATTGTGAAACGTGAAAGATCAAAATGTGAAAATATATTTGCCTATTACAAATAACCTAAACTAAAATTCATATCCACCCTAAAAAAATATTCAACTTTACCACATGACCTTCGATACCATTTATCAATACAATTTTCCTACTACCATTCGCTTTGGCGCCGGATCCAGTAAAGAATTGGGTGATTACTTATTAAAAAATAATTTATCAAAACCGTTGATCGTTACAGATACAACCGTGGCTCAATTGGATTTTTTTAAAGAAATTATTAATGATTTAAAAAAGAAAAATATTTCAATAGAAGTATTTAATGATATACATAAAAATCCTGTAAGGCCGGATGTATATAAAGGCACCGATGTATATGATGCCACGCATCGGGATGCGGTAATAGGAATAGGTGGTGGTGCGGCTTTGGATGTAGCAAGAGCCCTAGTATTACGGATAAATCACAGGGAAGACCTTTTTAAATATGATGATCTTATTGGCGGAGATGTATATGTAACTAATGAGGTTCCGCATTTTATTACTATTCCAACTACGGCGGGTACGGGCAGTGAAGTCGGCAGAAGCGCTATCATTTCTGATGAAGTAACACACCAAAAGAAAATTCTTTTTTCTCCAAAGCTTTTGGCTAAAATTGTTTTTGCAGACCCTTTGTTAACAATGGAATTACCATCTTTCATTACTGCTGCTACGGGTATGGATGCATTAACACACAATATGGAAGCGTTTCTTGCAAAAATGCCACATCCTATGTGCGATGGTATAGCATTGGAAGGAATTTCATTAATTAATCAATCTTTGGAAAAAGCGGTAAACCACCCTGATCTTGAATCAAGAAGTAAAATGTTGATCGCTTCCCTTATGGGAGCAGTGGCATTTCAAAAAGGCCTGGGTGTGGTACATTCATTGGCACATCCTCTTTCATCGTTGCTTGATACGCATCATGGTTTGGCCAATGCCGTAAATATTCCTTATGGCATGCAATTTAATATTAAAGGCTTTGAACATAAATTTAAACGGATAGCCAGGACATTGGAGTTAAAAGAAGAAAACGGCGAAGGAGTTGTTCAGTATTTATTCGACCTGAATTCCAAAATCAATATTCCGCATAAGCTTGCTGATATTGGCGTGAAGCCCGAACATATTGAAACATTAGCAGATCTTGCCACAGCAGATTTTGCTCATCCCAATAATCCAAAACCAGTTACAAGAGAAGATTTTAAACAATTATATTTAAATGCTCTTTAAGGCAATTGGCGTGTGATAAATAAAATATTTTAAAATGAAAAATATTGTTATAGGCATAAGTGAAGGCTCTAAATATTTCAATTACGAAAACTGGATTAAGGACGAACCAGGTGTGGAAATAATTAAACTAAGCTATCATAATAATAATATTAATGAGATTGAAAATTGCAATGGAATTATTTTAACCGGGGGATCAGACATTAATCCTCAGTTGTATAATCATCCCGAATTTCTAAGCTATTGCGACCCGGAAGATATTGATGACAATAGGGACAAATTTGAATGGAAAATATTGCAACATACGGAAGAGAAACAAAAACCCTTATTAGGCATATGCAGGGGATTGCAATTTGTAAATGTTTTTTTTGGCGGTACCCTGATCCCTGATATTCCTTCATTCGGAAAATTCAATCATTCGAAATTTGAAGACGGCAAAGACAGGGAACACATAATAGAAATAGATGCCAATTCCGATTTATATAAAATTACAGGACAGGAAAAAGGAAGAATAAACAGTGCACACCATCAAAGTGTGGATATGCCTGGCTCCGGCCTTGTGGCAAATGCATTTTCTCCTGATGGAATCATTGAAGGGATGGAAAGAAGGGAACCGCATGGGAAGTCTTTCCTCATGTTGGTGCAGTGGCATCCCGAGAGAATGACAGACCCCGAAAGTGTTTTTTCAAAAAACATTAAGCAAAGTTTTTTAGATGCAGTTCGAAATACAATTTAATATATAATTTATGCAAATCATTAACCCTGCAACAGAAGAGATTATCAGGGGAATCGAAGAAGATTCAAAAGAAAGTATAACAAAGAAGTTTCAAAGCTTGCAATCGGCCCAGGCCATCTGGAAAAAGGTTCCGCTTAAAGAAAGGATAGAGATTCTAAAACAATTTTCTGTTCTTCTGAAAGAAAATATAGAAGACCTTGCCCTGACCCTGACCAATGAAGCTGGAAAGCCGCTGCAGCAATCGCGTAACGAAATTAACGGGGCTTGTAATCGTATTAAATGGCTTACAGAAAACGCAGAAAAATATTTATCAGATGAAACAATGAATTCAGAGAATGGATTGGAAGAAAAAATATCTTATGAACCGCTGGGAATTATTTGCAATATATCTGCATGGAATTATCCTTATCTCGTGGGTGTAAATGTTTTTGTTCCGGCATTGCTTGCCGGTAATGCAGTTATGTATAAGCCCTCTGAATATGCCACACTTACAGGGTTGAAAATTGAAAAGCTACTAAAACAATCAGGTGTACCCGAAAATATATTTATTGTAGCAGCGGGGGCAAAAGAAGTAGGAGAATTATTACTGAACCTTCCCTTTGATGGATATTTTTTTACAGGCTCCTATAAAACAGGAAAATCTATTTATGAAAAAGTAGCTCCCAAAATGGTTCCTTGTCAATGCGAACTGGGCGGTAAAGATCCTTTATATGTTGCAGATGATATTACAGACATTAAAGCCGTCGCGGCAGGAACAGCAGATGGTGCTTTTTATAATAACGGGCAGAGTTGCTGTTCTGTAGAAAGAATTTATGTACATGCAAATATTTATGATAAGTACGTGGATGAATTCGTGAAAGAAGTACAGTCATGGAAAACAGGTTTGCCAACAGAAGAAGGAATTTATTTCGGGCCCTTAACAAGGAAAGATCAGCTCCGGATTTTGGAAGAGCAGGTAGGTGATGCAGTAGAAAAAGGAGCAACCATTGTAACAGGCGGGCACCGCATCAATAGAAAAGGATATTTTTTTGAGCCAACTGTTCTTACGAATGTTACTCACGGTATGACTGTTATGAAAGATGAATCCTTTGGCCCAATCATAGGTATTATGAAAGTAAACAATGATGAAGAAGCCATTGAGTTAATGCAGGATACAGAATATGGATTAACGGCTGCTGTTTATAGCAAGGATCAATCAAGAGCAGAAAATATTTTGCAACAAATAAATACCGGAAGCGGCTATTGGAATTGCTGCGACCGTGTAAGCGCCTCACTTCCATGGAGTGGAAGAAAACATTCCGGATTTGGAGTTACCTTATCCCATGCAGGTTTGCGTGCCTTTGTAAAACCTAAAGCATGGCATTTGAGAAGTTGATTTCGTTTGAAACAGGAGAAGATGAATTTGAAAATACTAACTTATTACCTGAATAAATTATGATTGAGGAATGCAGGGTGAAGGACACCTGCAATGGGGGCGGAGCTTTTGCTAAAGTGGGGCTGAAGAATATAAATTGAGTGATAGTTGTCATCTTCATCTTCATTATTAATCATCGGTAGCCCCAGTCCGGATATTATAAAGACCCTAAAGTCTAAGAATCAAAAAGGAAATTCGCTAAATTTGAGTTATGAATTGGAAAGATTATATAGTATCGGATAAAGAAATTTTACTTGGCAAACCTGTTATTAAAGGAACAAGAATATCTGTAGAGCATATTGTTGGTTTACTTGCCCAAGGATGGAGTGAAGCTCAAATTTTAGAAAATTATCCACGGCTTACGAAAGAATCACTTCAAGCTTTATTTTCATATTTACAGGAATGTATTCATGATGGGCTTCTATTTTCTCCAATAAAGAAGTCTGCATAAAACCGACATGAAGCTATTAGCCAACGAAAATTTTCCCTATAAAAGTATTTACTATTTAAGAGCCAGAGGGTACGATGTTTTATCTATAGGCATTGATAATCCAAGTATAAAGGATTCAGAAATTATGACAATTGCTATCAATGAAGAAAGGACGATTTTGACCTTTGACAGGGATTATGGAGAACTAATATTTCGATACGATTATAAACCTGAGAAGGGTGTAATTTATTTAAGACTTGAGGAATATGAACCCCAGGAACCAGGATTGCTTATCGAATCGATAATAAACAACAAAGAGATAGACCTTACCCGGGCGTTAACCGTTGTTGACAAAAACGGCATACGCCAGAGAAAGTATTGATGGCATGACTGTTAATTATGCTTCCTAAAATCAGGGCTGGCCTTTGGAATTGTCGGATTTAAATCACTGCCAGCTTAGTTTCTTAGTTGGATAGTTTCAATTTGGCTTTTTGTTGTTAACATGTACATTATATTTTCAATTAAGCATTTACCTGGCTGATCCAGGAAGGAATTCCCTAACTTCGGCAATGCAAAACGTGCAGGAAATCTATATTCTTAAAACTAAAATCAAGTGAAAAAGTAGTAAAAAAATATAAACCCCACTTTTAAAACATCAAATCTTTTAGCCGCAATAAAAATGCTGACTAAAGCTTTATAAATCAGGAACTAAATTTTAAAAACAACAATATAGAAAAGAACCGGTTGATACTTTGTACCCAAT
>DATCMY010000591.1:0-17400 GCA_036565505.1 Hanamia sp. | reverse complement strand
TTATAGTAATGGACAGGTTGAGGGTCAGGTTAACAGATTGAAAAATATAAAAAGGCGCATGTATGGCAAGGCCGGATTTGAACTGCTCCGTAGAATGGTGATCTTCAAATCAGGCTAATTCACCAAAAGTGAAGAAGAACCTCATAACCAGCGCCACTCCTATGATGGTATAACTACTGATTTGGTCGTTCAATAACCATGCAGCAATAGCAAAACCAAATACCGGGCACAGGAATAACCAAAGGCCCGCCTTTACCGTATTCGTTTTTAAAAGCCATAACCATAATTGCACGGCAAAAATTGAAACAGGAATGGCAAGCCATAATGTAGCTCCCCAAAATGTAAAATTAAAATGATTGATTTTTCCCTTGTATTCAATTAAAGTAAAAGGCAATAATAAAATACCTCCGATAAAAGTTTGCCATCCATTGATGGTCAATAAATTTAAATGGTTCCATTTTTTGGCAGAAAAATAAATAGCGCCAACAGAATATGAAACCATACTAAACAATAAAAGTACCAGGCCACTGGTGGTTATGCGTGCTTCTTTTAATAAAGGCCAGGATGCATACAACACGCCCGTGGTGCCCAGGAATAAAGCGATAAAAATATTCGTGTTTAATTTTTTCTTTAAAAAAAATATTGATAGAAAACTAATGAACAACGGATTGGTGGCTATTGCCAAAGCGCCTATTCCCGCGGTTACATGCTGCATTGCTGTTACATAGCATCCTAAGTAAATGGTAATATTAAGCAATCCATAAATAGTGATGTATTTCCATTCCTTGCCGGTAGGTAACCGCTGCCTGCCGATGACATGTGCAAATAATAGCATGATCGCTCCGCCAATGGCAAATCTTATTTGCGCAAGCACCAATGGTTGCGCTTCTTCCAGCCCGATTTTAGTTGCAGTGGCTGCCGATGCCCACAATATCGCGAACAAAACTCCGGCCCCTACCCATTTATATTGTTTCTTAATGGTAATTTATTTTAAACATCAAATATAGAGGGATAGAAAAGATTAATAAAAAAAATACGGTTCATCATCATAATATCCAATTTAAAGAATTCATAAAATTTGATTTCCTTATTACCGCATTACACTTTTACTTAGTTTTATAAAAATTATACACTTGAAATATCTATTCTTTTTATTTGCCGCTACTATAATTTCTAATTCAGGATTTTCCCAAAATGTGGATTCCATAGACAACAGGCCGATTTACATTCGTTTTCCCACTATCCCCGAGTTTACCATTTATAAAGCTCCCGACAGTACAGCATTTTCAAGAGACAATCTTCACAAAAGAAAGGCCACCGTATTTATGATCTTTAGCCCCGATTGCGGACATTGCCAACATGAAACGGATATGCTTCTGCAAGACATCAATAAATTCAAAAACACACAGATAGTAATGGTTACTTACCTGCCTTATGATGAAATGATGAAATTTTATAAAATTTATCATATCGCCAATTATCCGCAAATCACCATGGGCAGAGATACTAAATTTTTCTTCCCTGTATTTTTTAAAATTCAAAACCTGCCATCCATTTTTGTTTATGATAAAAAAGGAAATTTTAAAAAGAAATTTGAAGGAGATGTAAAACCTGAATCTATTTTAGCAGAATTATAGATTAAATAAATGCAGCCGGAACCGGAAACAATTTCAATTTTTATTCACCTGTTTAAAAACAATTCAACTAATAAAATTTCAATTTCATTTCCTGCATTCAGTTTTTTTATTAGTTTTAAAAAAAATTATTCATGAAAAAATTAGAATTTCTCTTTGCCTGTTTCTTTATTTCATTTTCAGGATTTTCACAAACTAATGCGCCAATAGATAATACACCTGGCTACATCAAAGACCCAACCATTCCGGCTTTTACAGTATACAGAGCGCCGGATAGTACAGCTTTTACCAAAAAAGATATTCACAAAAAAAAGCCCACTTTATTAATGATCTTCAGCCCCGATTGCGGGCATTGCCAACATGAAACTTCGGTACTGTTAGAAAATTTTAGCCATTTTAAGAATGCACAAATATTAATGTTTACCTGGTTACCTTTTAGTGATATGATGTCATTTTATAAAAACTATAAAATTGCCAATTATCCGCAAATCACCATGGCCTGGGATTCCAAATATTTTTTCCTTCCTTACTATCATGTGCAAAGTTATCCCATGCTTATTGCCTATGATAAAAAGGGAAAGTTCGTAAAAGCATTTGACGGAAATAGCAAAATAGAAGATGTCTGGAAAGCTTTGGGAAATAAATAATAGAAAAAAATAGAATTGAGAAGATCAGATTCTTAATTAAATAAACTTCCACCTGGATTTTTAAATCAAAGAATAATTTACTGCGCTTGTAATGGTGAGCTGAAGAACTATGCGCCGTTAAGTACACAAAAAAGGTAATTCTTTAAAAAAAATAGTATCAAATTAAAATCCATCGATCAATGGTTGGCAACGGGTTGAAAACCAAATTTGATCAAAACGCCAACAATTCTGCCATACAACAATTAAACAATTGATCTACCTTTACCGGATAAATTTTTTTTAAAAATAAATATAAATACAATGAAAGTAACCGTAGTAGGCGCGGGCGCAGTGGGCGCTACCTGTGCCGACAATATTGCCAGGAAAGAACTTTGTGAAGAATTGGTATTGCTGGATATCAAAGAAGGAATTTCTGAAGGAAAGGCAATGGATTTTATGCAAAGCGCAGCCTTATTAGGAAGCGATACAAAAATTATTGGCAGCACCAGTGATTACAAAAAAACTGCCGGAAGTAATGTGGTTGTCATTACATCAGGCATACCTCGTAAACCCGGAATGACGCGTGAAGAATTGATTGGAATTAACGCGGGAATTGTAAAAGATGTTACTAAAAATATCCTGGAACATTCGCCTGATGCAATCATTATTGTGATCAGCAACCCAATGGATACAATGACTTACCTGGCATTGAAATCGAGTGGGCTTCCTAAAAACAGGATCATAGGAATGGGTGGCTTGCTGGATAGCAGCCGTTTTAAATATTTTTTATCAACCGCTATGAAATGCTCTGCGCATGACCTGCAGGCAGTTGTAATTGGCGGGCACGGAGATACAACCATGATTCCCTTAACAAGATTAGCCACTTATAACGGTACGCCTGTTTCCAATATGCTTGATGAAGCAACACTGAAACAGGTAGCTGCTGATACGATGGTTGGCGGCGCAACGCTTACCAAATTATTAGGCACAAGTGCATGGTATGCGCCAGGCGCAGCGGGTGCTACTTTGGTAGAAGCAATAGTGCGCGATGAAAAGAAATTAATTTCATGTTGCGTAATGCTTGATGGCGAATACGGACAAAAAGATATTTGCATGGGTGTTCCTGTAGTTATTGGAAAAAATGGCTGGGAAAAAATAGTTGATTTCAAACTGAATGCTGAAGAACAAGCGGCTTTTAATAAAAGTGCAGAGGCAGTGAGGACCATGAATGCTGCTTTGGAATTGTAAATTAAAGATTAAGAATTTTTAAAAACCCGGTGTAAATTTTTGCATCGGGTCTTTTTATTGTAAGCAGTATTAAGAAAGGAAAATTTGCAATTTTATCTTAACTGACAAAGATTTGATAAAAGCAGATGAAAAAGATATTTTGATTACAAAAGTGTCGATGACATTTGTGAATGGAGAAAAAGTGTTTCGGAATTGATAATTATGAATTTATTTTCTCCCGATCAAAAAAACAGAAGGCACTGAACGTTGCTCTCCTTTATCAGATGGCGAATTGGTGGTCTTTCCATTTATGATCATGCAGCTACTTCCACCACCATCAAGGTTTAGCGCTTCTGCACAACCAAGGTCTCTTAAAATCTGCGCTTCCTGCACCAGGGTAATTCCTGCTGCGGATTCTGTTCTGCCTTCTGCTACCAAAATGATTAATTGATTCTCTTTTGTATAACCAATGGCAGTTCGTGGATGGCGGTCATTGATAGCATTACCGGCAAATTTCCTTTCTTCATTATTGGTAATTTTTATTTCTCCGTTTTGTAATAAAACCGGGCCGCCACCTATGACTGTTTGCATTTTCCATTTTGAAAAATGAGCAGTTTTTCTCGTTTTATTTTTTATATAATCAAGATTCATTTTTTGTAAAGAGTCTTTCAAAAAATGAACGGGCGTTTCGGAGGCATAAGGATATTTTTTTGTCGAATCTGTATAAAGCCAGGCTACATCTGCTTTCCTTTTTTTTGAAATTCCCATAGCTCCAAAGAAAGGATGGAAATAGGTAAGTGTATCTTTTCCTTTTCCGCGAATGGTTTGTTCATTATAACTCACCAATTTTCCATCAGTTCACCACCAGCCAAGGCTTATTATTTTTTTCATAAAATTGCGAAGGAGTAAGCCTCCTTTTATAACTGGTATCACTGGTAAATTTGAGATTTTTATCTTTAAGATCAGCAATTGCATAATACATTACATTAGGTTTTCCATCTAATGTATCATTTGATTTAAAAATATGCATTGATGTAGGTAGGGGCTGGTATAATGAATCAAGATTGATCCATTTAGATTGTGCATTTGCGAAAATAAAAATGATGCTGAACAACCAGGGAAAAAATAGTTTTTTCATCTTATTAAAATTTCACCAAGTGTTATTTCACCAAAATAAAATTGCTATTCAACATAGCGCAAAAAAGCAGGGCAGCCGGTTCACAGTATCAGCAGCGTTATATATTCATTTAATTACCTGCTACCACTATAATGATTTGGAATTTTCCCATTCTTTTCTACCTAAACCCGGGTGTACATGTCTTTCGCTGTGATAGGAAGAACGAACCAACGGCCCGCTTTCAACATAATCCAATCCAATACTGTAGCCTATTTCACGAAATTCTGCAAATTCATCAGGATGTGCAAACCGTTTAACGGGCAAATGCTTTGGAGTTGGTTGAAGATATTGACCGATGGTAACTACATCTACTTCACTTTCTTTAAGATCATGTAAGGTTTGTATCACTTCTTCTTTTGTTTCGCCAAGGCCTAGCATGATACCGCTTTTGGTACGCATACCACCTTTTTTTAGAATACGTAAAGTTTCCATGCTTCGCCAATATTTTGCCTGTATCCTTACGGTACGGGATAGACGCTCCACAGTTTCAATATTATGGCTTACAACGTTTGGCGCTGCATCTATGATGCGTTGAATATTTTCTTCTTCTGCTTTAAAATCAGGAATTAATGTTTCTAAAGTAGTATTTGGATTTAAAGATTTTACAGCCTTAATAGTATTGTACCAAATAATAGATCCGCCATCTTTAATTTCATCGCGGTCAACCGAAGTAATCACTGCATGTTTTACTTTCATTAAATGTATTGCTTCAGCCACGCGCTGAGGTTCATCCCAATCTACCTCCAAAGGCCTGCCGGTAGCAACAGCGCAAAATCCACAACTCCGGGTACAAATGTTTCCGAGTATCATAAAGGTTGCAGTTCCCTCACCCCAGCATTCACCCATGTTTGGGCAATTTCCGCTTTCGCAAATAGTGTGTAATTTATTTTTATCTACAAGGTTTCTTACATGTTTATACTCTTCTCCAATAGGTAATTTTACCCTAAGCCAGGATGGTTTTTTGGGTTTTGATTCTGCAGTTGCGAATATTTCTTCACTCATTTTTTTATAAAATATTTTAATTGAAATAAAATTGATCCAATAAGAGTATGCTTACTTTCTTTTGCCAAATAAAATGGCAACATACCCGCTAAAAAAGAATTGCTTTTGTGCATTATAAACAAGCTGTGGAATTTTCTTTGTATAATATTCTCCACTTACGCCCACTTCTATTGCTGATATTACTTCGTTATAACTTCCATAATCAAAGCGAACAGCAGCTTTGGCGTATAACCCCGGAACAACGGTCATATCGCTCCAGCCTTTGCCAAAGCTAGGGCCGCCATAAATTCTGCCATTCAGGAAATCGGTACTATCCGCAGAATTGTATTTGATATAATTAATTGCATTGCCCTGTTGCACCTGTAAATAATAAGGCCTTAATAAACCCGCTAAAATACCGCCTCCATAATTTCCTGTTACGCTTACACCATTTTTATTAGATTTATTTCCCAGGAGAATTTGTTGTTGTACACCCAATTTTACAGGATAAAAGAAATTCTCCTTTCCATAGATGAAGGGAACAGAATTAGAATAATAACTGCTTACTTTTTCTTCTTTAATATGCTTGCGCTCACTGATTTCTAATTGATATAAAGTAGATTTTTTTACAGAACTCGCTCTCCCCATTTCAAAGAAAACACCATAACCGTCAGTGACAAGTTTAGCTCCAAAAACAAAACTTTTTTTATAAGTAATTACACCTTCTTCATCCTGCCTGATAAGCGTATTGATGTGTTCTCTTTTTTCCATCTGGCGTTCCTTTTTCTTATTTTGACCATAGGAATTATAAGTTAAGCAGGTAATTATTAAAAAGAATATTATTTTGCGCATGTGTTTTTATAATATTAGTGCTGTAAATTTATACAAAAATAAGACAATGACTGCTTCAATAATATATACGGGAAATTTGCGTTGCGAGGCGGTGCATATTCAAAGTAAAACTACAATAGAAACTGATGCTCCCACCGATAACAGGGGCAAAGGTGAAAGATTTTCGCCTACTGATTTGTTGTGTGTTTCGCTCGCTACCTGCATGGTGACAACTATGGGAATTAAAGCTGCCGATATGGAGGTTGATATTACCAATGCTAAAGCCGAAGTAACCAAACACATGGCAAACGACCCGCGCAGGGTTGCTAAAATAGAAATAGATGTTTTTTTACCTGCCAACGACAATGAAAAAGACAAAGTAATTTTAGAAAGAACAGGAAATAATTGCCCTGTGGTAAAAAGTATTCATCCGGATGTTGAGCTGGTAATTAATTACAAGTGGGGATAAAAAATTGCTAAATTTTTTTATTCTTTTTGAATGAAGAATCATTCTTTTTTCAATAACGAATTTCCAATGGCACATTGCAGGCAAAATTTGTAATTACAATATTCATTTTTGAGCTGTAATAAAGCCTGTGAATCAAAAGCATTTTTGTTGGAAAAAGCAAGGTTTTCGAAGCCTTTGGTAATTACATTTTTTTCCGGCGCTACTTCTTCAAGCCATTTGATGGCTTTTTCTTTGTAATGCTCTTCATTGTGATGAAGGCCATAAGAAAATAAAATAGGGACAATAGTATTTATAATAATGTTATCAACCATTTGCCTGCCTAAAGTTTTTATTTTATAATCACTTTCTTCATCAAAAACATAATGATAATTCCAGTAATCATTAGCAACCACTTCTAGCATTTTCTTTACTTCCGCAACAGAATGGGTCTCTTTTATTTTTGAAAATAAATGTTCACTTTCATGAATGAGTACAACCAGTTGCGCCAACCGGATCGTTGGGAAATTAGCGGGCCGCATTCTTAAAAAATACAACTCTCCATCAACCGGGTTGAGTTTATATTTTTTTTGATAAAACAGGTATTCTTTACGAAGCATTGAAGGATATTTCTCTTTGAATTCATTTTTTAATAAACCCACCTGGCCAAATAACAATGCTTCTATTTGTATAATACTGTTTTTATGTTTTGCCAAAAGAGGAACAGGCAATGTTTTTGCAATTTTTTGAAAAACTTCACTATTAACCTTCAATCCGAAGTTGGCTGCAATAAGCCACCAAAAAGTTTCTTCCCAATGGTAATTGGTTTCTTTTAAAATATGTAGAATATTTTGCGAACGGGTAATTAATCTTTCTGCCACCAGCCTTTGTTTCCAGTTACTCAGGGTAAGTTCATTTACCTGTTGCACTTGTTTTTCGCAGGGAATAAATTGAGCACCATCCATCAGCTGCTGATATTTTTCCAATAATAATTTAGAAACCCTGCTTTGCAATTCCAGTGTTGGCAAATTATTTCCATTGGCATCTTTTATTTCAACATCATGATTCCAAACCACATGTAGAATGATGTTGTTAAAATTATTATCAGCAGAATGGCCATGTAAATTCCAATGCGATGAATTGATGTGGAGTTCTATATTGCCGGCCCATAATGTTTCATTTATTTTTATTTTCGCCTGTGTAAAATCAGGGCCCTGGTTGGTATTGTGCCCGCCGGGATGAAGGATCTGTATTGTATCGCCATCCGCGCTCAGCAATTGGTTTTTGTTATAATATTGAAATTTCCAAATGTATTGCAGAAGATCTTCCTTCATCATCTCAAGTTTGATATAGGAAGATAATTAAAAGAAATAAGAAAGAGAGAATAAGAAATAAATAATGAAAAATAAGGAATAGGCTATTGATGGGAATAAAAATAATTGCCCGCCTTACATTCAATGGGCCATGGGATCTGGTATTTGTTCCAAAATGGTGGTTAATAATTGATCCGATTTTTCTTCGGAGGAAGAGAGATCGTGTAAAGAAACTTTATCTAATAATTGATCTACAGAAAATTGAATCATTTGCCATAATGAGCGCACAGAACAATCTACAGAGTTGGTGCAAAATTTCATGGCGCCGGAATAATCATTACAGAATTCTTTGCTGAACAATGGGCCGCCAAGAGATTTCAAAACCTGGTTGATATTAATTTCCCGAGCAGATTTAGCAAGAATATATCCGCCGATATTGCCGGGTGTACTATTGATATAGCCTGCCTGCCGAAGTATTCGTGTAAGCTTTGCCACATAAGCCGGTGATAAGCCTTCAGCATTGCTCAAAGCCTGGATACTCATGCTTTCATCATCTTTGCATTTTGCAATGCGCAGCAATATCCTCAAACCATATTCTTCCTGTGCTGTTATTTTCATAATTGGCTGGCCCCTAACCCCGAAGGGGAACAAGGGCAAGAGTTTTTATATGATGAAATTTTTTTTAATCAAAGAGAAAAATATTTTTGCATTGAAATTCAAACATTATTTCAATAACTTTCACTCCTCCGTTTTCACTTTCGAGCCATTGGCTTTTCTCCTTCCCCCTTTCGGGGCAAGGGTTACATAAACCCCAATTCCAGCAAGGCCGCCTCGCTCATCATACTTCTATCCCATGGAGGATCCCACACTACTGATACATGCACATCATTTACACCTTCAATCATTCTCACCTTCTGATCAACTTCAATGGGTATTTCCTGGGCAGACGGGCAACTTGGCGCTGTTAAGGTCATTACAATCTGAACATTATTAATAGGCAGGATATCTACTTCATAAATTAACCCCAGTTCATAAATACTAACCGGAATTTCAGGATCGTAAATAGTTTGCAAACACGCAATCACCTTTTCTTTTAATGTCTCAGGTTCCATCATTGTGAAAATTTTTCTGAATTCACTGATTTAAATGCTAATGCATAATTTTTAATTTGCTTCACCATAGCTACTAAACCGTTGGAACGCGTTTGTGCAAGGTGCGCCATCATTCCAATTTCTTTTATGAAGCCTAATCTTGCTTCCAGTATTTCATCAGGCGTATGGCCCGATAAAACAGAGATCAACATGCTGACTAACCCTTTTACAATAAGCGCATCGCTATCGGCTTTATAAATCACTTTTCCGTTTCTGTATTCTGCTACTAGCCAAACAGTAGATTGACAACCTTTAATTATATTCTCTTCTTTTTTATATTCTTCTTCCAATGAAGGAAGTTTTTTTCCCAACTCAATTATGTATTCATATTTTTCTTCCCAGTTTTCAAACCAGGAAAATGCTTCTACAATTTCAGCTTCCGTTTCTTCTATCGATTTATTATTGCTCATGATTACGCTAACATTTTAATGGCTTTTTGCAATCCCGCAATCAGCCTGTCTACTTCAGCTTTTGTATTATACATGGCAAAAGATGCTCTTACAGTTCCGGGAATTCCAAAACGCTTCATTAATGGTTGCGTGCAGTGGTGTCCGGTCCTTACTGCGATTCCCTGGTTATCTAATAATACACCTATATCCTGCGGATGAATTTTTTCTATTACAAAAGAAACTAAACTCACTTTCTCTTTCGCATTGCCAATGATGCGCAATCCGGGAATAGTTTCTAATTGTTGGGTTGCATATTTCAACAATTCATTTTCATGTTTTGCCGCAATTTTTTTTCCTGTTTCGGTTATAAAATCCAATGCAACTTTTAAGGCAATGGTATCAGCAATATTCGGCGTTCCTGCTTCATATTTATAGGGCAAACTGTTATAAGTAGTTTTTTCAAAAGTTACTTCTTTTATCATTTCTCCTCCGCCCATAAATACCGGCATGTTTTCTAAAATTTTCTTTTTACCATAAAGTACTCCAACGCCGGTGGGGCCATACACTTTATGCCCGGAAAAAGCAAAAAAATCACAGTCCAATTTTTGAACATCAATATCCAAATGAACAGTAGATTGTGCGCCATCAACTAAAACGACAGCTCCTATTTGGTGTGCAGCATCAATAATTTCTTTTACAGGATTTATAGTTCCCAATGCATTGGAAACATGAACTATTGAAACCAATTTTGTTTTTGAAGAAAGCAATTTTCTATATTCATCCATCAAAAGTTCACCATCATCATTGATAGGAACTACTTTTAAAACAGCATTTTTTTCTTCGCAAAGTATTTGCCACGGAACGATGTTGGAATGATGTTCCATTGCTGAAATAATAATTTCATCACCGGCTTTAATATTTTGTCTGCCCCAGGTGTAGGCTACCAAATTGATTCCTTCTGTTGTGCCCCTGGTAAAAATAATTTCATCTGATGAAGCGGCGCCAATAAAATCCTGAACTGTAATACGTGTAGCCTCATAAGCGGCTGTAGCTTCTTCGGCCAATGTATGAATGCCCCGATGAATATTGGCGTTATAATTAGAATAATAATGACTCAATGCGTCAATAACACTTTGTGGCTTTTGGGAAGTTGCCGCATTATCAAGATAAACCAACAACTGATTATTCACTTCGCGGTTTAGTATCGGAAATAATTCCCTGATAGCTTCCACATTGTAAACCGGTAATATTTTAGTGAATGTTTCCATTTAATTATTTCTTAAAAAATATTTTCATCACAAATTTCCTCAACTTATTCCCCATTTCTTTCAGACTCCTTAAGTCCCCCATCGGGGGATTTAGGGGGCTAATCTTTCTGAAATCAATTCTTCTACATATTTACGCAATGGTTCCGGTTTTATTTGCTCTACAATATCAGCAGCAAATGCTTCTAACAACATAGACTGTGCATGTTCTTTTGAAATGCCGCGGGTTCTTAAATAATACATGGCTTCCTCATCTAATTGCCCAACGGTACAGCCATGTGAACATTTTACATCATCGGCAAAAATTTCTAATTGCGGTTTGGTGTTCACCGTTGCGTCATCGCTCAATAAGATATTTTTATTCGATTGATAGGCATTAGTTTTTTGCGCATCAGGCCTTACAAATATTTTTCCACTGAACACACCGGTCGCCTGTTCGTCAATAATTCCTTTATACAATTCATTGCTGAAACAATTGGGTTTGGTATTATCTACCAAAGTATGATTGTCAACATGAGTATGGCATTTTAATAAATACAATCCGTACATGTGGGCTTCATTTCCCGCAGCTTCCATTATAATATCTGTATTGTTACGGATCATACCACCATTCAATGAAATGGTTAATGCGTGTACATAACTTTTTCCAATTTGCCTGATATGGGTAGTACCTACCTGGCTTGCTGTTATTGAATCATTTTGAATTTTATAATATTCTACAATTGCGTTGGTATCAACTATTATTTCAATTACTTCATTGGTAAAACTATCCATAGAACCAATGGTGCTATAGGTTTCCACTAATTGCAATTTTGCGCTTTGATCTACAAATACCAAACTGCGTGGTTGCGAAAGTGTATGATTTTCCCTTGCGTCAGAAATATGATAGAGATAAACGGGATGGTCTAATACCTGTGATTTATTTACATAAATAAAAACCCCGCCATAAATAAAAGAAGTATTGAGCGCATGAATTCCATCTTTAATAAACAGGCTGCTTTTATCAAGATGTTCGTGTATCAAATCTTTATAAATTCCCTTTGCAGCTTCCTCCAAAGGCATTATCACTAATTGTTCAGTTGACGAACGAATGGTGGAAAGTTCAGGTATAAATTTACCATTTGCAAATACCAACTCATTGGCATTTTCAAAACCTGGTAAGCGAATGGCATTTATATCTGAAATATTGATTTCAGATTTCACTCCATCCCCGGATAAATGATATTCCTTATTAAACAAATTACTGATCCTGGTATATTTCCATTCTTCATTTTTGAAATCAGGAAGGCCTGATTTATTGAATGTATTAAATCCTTCTTTACGGATGGGATTTAGAATACTATCCGGATGTGAAGATTGTAACTCGTTGAATTTTTCTCCGAAATAATTTATATTGATTGGCTCCATTTTCTTTTCTCTTTTTGGTAACAACTATAAAGCGGTTGTTAAGCTAATTTCATCTTTAATAAAATCGTATCCTTTTTCCTCAAGTTCCAATGCCAGTTCTTTGGTGCCCGATTTTACAATGCGCCCGTTTACTAATACATGAACAAAATCCGGCTGCAAATAATCGAGCAATCTTTGATAGTGAGTGATCACAATGATGCCTCTTTCTGCATTGCGCAATTTATTTACACCTTTAGCTACGATCCTTAAAGCATCAATATCCAAACCTGAATCTGTTTCATCCAAAATAGCCAGTTTGGGTTCAAGCATGGCCATTTGAAAAATTTCGTTTCTCTTCTTCTCACCTCCGGAAAAACCTTCGTTAATAGAACGGCTTAATAATGATTTGTCAATCTCCACTAATTCAATTTTTTGCTTCATTAATTTTAAAAAGGAAACTGCATCCATTGGTTCTTCACCATGATATTTTCTTTTTTCATTTACGGCGGTTTTAATGAAATTGGTTGTGCTTACACCCGGGATTTCTACTGGGTATTGAAATGCCAAAAATAAACCTTCACGCGCCCTGTCTTCTGGTGATAATTCCAGCATATTTTTCCCGTCAAACTCAACAGATCCGTCTGTCACTTCATATTCTTCCCTTCCTGCCAAAACAGAAGCCAGTGTGCTTTTGCCGGAACCATTTGGCCCCATGATGGCATGCACTTCTCCCGGCTGAATATCCAGGTTAATTCCTTTCAATATTTGCTTTCCTTCTATGGATGCGTGTAGGTTTTTAATTGATAATAACATGTTCCTTTTAATATAAATTAATAAATGATTTTATAACTTTTATCCAACGCTACCTTCCAAACTGATAGCTAATAATTTTTGTGCTTCTACTGCAAATTCCATGGGCAACTGGTTCATTACTTCTTTTGCAAAACCGGTAACAATCAATGCTACTGCGGTTTCCGCATCTATACCACGTTGCTCACAATAAAAAAGCTGGTCTTCACCAATTTTTGAAGTAGTGGCTTCATGCTCAATTACGGCTGTTTTATTTTTTGATTCAATGTAGGGAAATGTATGCGCTCCGCATTTATCGCCAAGCAATAAAGAATCGCATTGGGAATAATTGCGTGCATTTAGCGCATTTTTTCCTGCACGTACCAGGCCACGGTAACTATTCTGACTTTGACCTGCAGATATACCTTTCGAAACAATCCTGCTCTTGGTATTTTTTCCAAGATGTATCATTTTAGTCCCGGTATCTGCCTGCTGAAAATGATTGGTTAAGGCTACAGAATAAAATTCACCAATAGAATAATCTCCTTTAAGTATTACGCTTGGATATTTCCAGGTAATGGCAGATCCGGTTTCTACCTGTGTCCAGGATATTTTAGAATGATTGCCGGCGCATATTCCGCGTTTGGTTACAAAATTATAAATACCGCCACGGCCATTTTCATCGCCGGGGTACCAGTTCTGCACTGTAGAATATTTGATCTCCGCTTTTTCCATGGCTATCAATTCTACCACCGCGGCGTGTAATTGATTTTCATCCCGCATAGGAGCCGTACAACCTTCGAGGTAACTTACATAAGATTCATCTTCTGCAATAATTAAGGTGCGTTCAAACTGGCCCGCATTTTCTGTATTGATTCGGAAATAAGTAGATAATTCCATCGGGCACCTAACGCCTTTTGGAATATAACAAAAGGAACCGTCTGTAAAAACGGCTGAATTTAAGGCGGCAAAATAATTATCCGTCATCGGAACCACGGAACCCATATATTTTTTTACCAATTCAGGATGTTTCTGAATCGCCTCGCTTATAGAACAAAAAATAACCCCGATTTCAGAAAGTTGTTCTTTAAAGGAAGTAGCCACTGAAACGCTATCCATTACTACATCTACCGCTACACCAGTCAGCCGTTTTTGTTCGCCAAGAGAAATACCTAATTTTTCAAAAGTTTTCAGTAATTCAGGATCTACTTCATCCAGGCTGTTCACTTTTGGTTTTTTCCTGGGTGCTGCGTAATATATTACATCCTGGTAATTGATTTCAGGATATTTAACATTCGGCCATTTCGGTTCTTCCATTTTCAGCCAATGCCTGTAAGCTTTCAAACGCCATTCCAGCATCCACTCGGGTTCATTCTTTTTTAAAGATATAAGCCTGACAACATCTTCGCTAAGCCCTTTTGGTATTACATCTGTATCTATGTCGGTAACAAATCCATATTTATAATCACTTGCTACAGTTTCCTCCAACATTTTCAGTTCTTCTTCCATTTGCGGGTATTTATTTGTAGAAATATCTTTTTTATCAAGTTGCAAAGATAATTGCTTTCACTGTTTATACAAAATAGTATAAATAGAAATGATTATCTAAATCGGGAATTTTTTTAAGAAAAAACTATTTTAGGACCAAACAGACGTATTATAAAAAAACCCCGAAAAATTTTCGGGGCATTTTATATAAAGTAAAAGTTTTATTAGAAATTAATTTGCTAATTACTTTTTAGTTGAATCTGCCATTTTAGAAGAATCAGCCATGTTGTCCATTTTAGAAGCAGAATCACTTACTGCTTCAGGTGCTGTTGTTGCAGAATCAGTAGTTACTGTAGTAGTTGTTGTAGAATCTGTTTTTGCTTCAGAAGATGATGAATTACCACCACATGAAGTCATGAAAGCTGCGATAGCAACGATTGCAAGAAATTTTTTCATTTATTTTTTGATTTAAGTTTTTTTTAACGAAGCGCAAAGTTAAATTATTTGCCGACTTATGCAAGTTTTTTAGATATTATTTTAAAACCGGATTATTTTTTCCTGAAGAAAATACGGATTGGAACTCCAGTTAACGGAAATGTTTCCCTCATTTTATTTTCTAAATAATTTCTATAAGGGGTTTTAATATCATCCGGGTAATTGCAGAAAAAAGCGAATGAAGGCACTACAGTAGGCAATTGGGTAACGTACTTTATTTTTACTGCATGGCCTCTTACTACCGGGGCATGATAGGTTTCAACTGCTTTCAGCATGGCATCATTTAGCTTAGAAGTAGGTATTTTTTGCCGGCGGCATTCATATACTTTTAGAGCTGTTTCCATTGCCTGGAAAATGCGGAGTTTTTCTGTTGCCGATATAAATAGGATAGGCACATCAGTAAAAGGTGCCAATTTCTGTTTTAATAATTTTTCATAATCACGGGCCGTATTGGTTTCTTTTTTTACCAGGTCCCATTTATTTACCAGCACCACTATTCCTTTTCCTTTTTTTTCTGCCAATGCAAAAATGGTAAGATCCTGCGCGGTAATTCCTTTTTCCGCATCTAACAATAAAATACAAACATCTGCTTCATCAACTGCGCTTATGGCTCTTATCACTGAATAAAACTCCAGGTCCTCATTCACTTTGCTCTTTCGGCGTATACCTGCGGTATCTATTAAAATAAATTCTTTATTAAATAAATTGTAGGCAGTATGAACTGCATCTCTGGTGGTACCGGCAATGTCACTGACTATGGTACGTTCCTGGCCTATTAATGCATTAAGTAATGAAGATTTACCAACATTGGGTTGTCCAATAATGGCAAACTTTGGAACAGTTCCAGGTTCTTCCTTTTCTTCTTTAGGAATTAAAGAACAAACCTCGTCAAGCAATTCTCCGGTACCAGTTCCGCTAATAGAGGATAAAAAAAATATTTTTTCAAAACCCAGGCTATAAAATTCTGCGGCTTCTAGCTGTCGCATGTGGTTATCTACCTTATTGACAACGAGATAAACCGGCTTAGGTGATTTCCGCAACATATCAGCCATTTCCTGGTCCAGGTTAGTAATACCGGTGGTTACATCCACCATAAAAATAATAGCATTGGCTTCTTCTATTGCGATATGTACCTGCTTGCGGATTTCTCTTTCAAAAACATCGGCGCTGTTGGCCACAAAACCTCCTGTATCAATTACATTGAACGTTTTCCCGATCCACTCGGCCACACCGTATTGCCTGTCGCGGGTAACGCCGCTGATATCATCTACGATTGCTTTTCGCTGTTCCAGCATTCGGTTAAAAAAAGTGCTTTTGCCTACATTGGGCCTCCCTGTAATTGCTACGGTATATGACATGATAATTGTTTAATTGTTATGTTGTAGATGTACTATGTGTGTTTGTATGAAGTACGATGTACGATTTTTGCAAAGAACGTAAAGTATTTGCAAAAAGAATTTCTTAGTTCACAACCCTTAGTTAATATTAGGGGAAAAAGGGTAAATAAAGAGGTGGTGTTTGCCAATATTGATGTTGATAGGTTAGCCCTTATGCGGGCTGTTGGGGGCGTTTCCCTCAAAATTATTTGTTACTGTTTTATTAAAAACCAGCCCATGTTGGGAAATCATTTATTGTGTGATAAATGTTACAAAAATTCAGATAGAGTGGTTTTACCTTTACAAAAAATATAAATAATGGCAACAATAAAATTAACAACCCAGGATTTTAAAGACAAAATATTCGATTACGTGAATGAAACAGAATGGAAGTATAAAGGAACGCTTCCGGCTATCATAGATTTTTATGCAGACTGGTGTGCTCCATGTAAAATGGTAGCCCCGGTATTGGAAGAATTGTCTGAAGTTTATCAGGATAAACTGGTAATTTATAAAGTGAATACTGAGCAGGAAATGGAACTCTCTGCTGCTTTCGGTATTCAAAGCATTCCTACATTTTTATTTATTCCTGCAGAAGGTGATCCAATGATGCAGCCCGGTGCATTACCCAAAAAAGCTTTTCAGCAAGTGATTGAAGAAAATCTGTTGCCGAAAGTAGAAAGTAATTAATTCGTTGTTTTGATTGTGATAATTTAAGTGGCTTATTCTATGACAGCCAACCCTGGCAGGTTTTCTTACCTGCCATTTTTTTTTCTAACAGGGTTCGCTTTAAATTCGTGACAGAAATAATTCCGTTACCATTATAA
>DATCMY010000590.1:0-16473 GCA_036565505.1 Hanamia sp. | reverse complement strand
GTGTATTCATTGCCCAAACAGTTTCTTCAATTGGTGTCTTTTTATCCGGGCGATGACAAAAATATAAATCCAGGTAATCTACCTGTAACCGTTTTAATGCATCTTCACATGCTTCTATCACATGTTTGCGGCTCAATCCTTTTTGATTGGGCTTATTTTCTTTTCCATACAATCCAAAAAATACTTTTGAAGAAACAGTAAATGAGGTACGGTCCCATTTTTTCTTTTTCAAAACACGGCCCATCATTTTTTCACTTTCACCACCTGCATAAGCTTCAGCGTTGTCAAAAAAATTGATACCATTGTCGTAAGAGATTCCCATTAATTCATCTGCTACTTTATCATTTATTTGTTTTTGAAAACTTAACCAGCTTCCAAAACTTACTATGCTTAATTGTAAACCTGATTTGCCTAAACGCCTGTATTCCATAACAATTTTTTTTAAATTTATTGAAGTTAATAGGAAGAATTTACCACAGTGTAAAACTTATTGCGGGAATTCTGATGAACTTACCCTTACAATTCCCCTGCCATTAATTATGTGCCAACTCCCAAAATCCTGGGGCGCATCTAAACCATCACCATCTATTATTTGAGTTTTAGTTCTTATCCTTACTGGTTTATCTGTATAAAATTCATGGCCCGGTAAATTTCTGTCCCAATATAATTCATTACAATAAAGAGTATCGCCTTTTATATTAAATACTACTACGCTATCTTTTAAAAATACTTTACTTTCTGTTTCCATATATTTAGCATAATGTGCGTCCATTTTACTTGTTACCCGTAAACTGTCATCAAAAAAATCCGCATGAATTGTTTTGGTAAATTCAACAAAAGGAACCGTTTCCTGGTGGCGCAACATTAAAGGAGCTGTAATTCTTGCACTTGTTTTTTCGCCAATACTATAAATAATTTTTACTCCCTTTGCTTCCTCTACTCCACTTCTTTTGGAGGTAATTCTATTAATATCTTCCAAAGAATTTTCGCATGATGAAAAAAAAATGCAGCTCATAATGAAAGCTGCTTTAAGTAAAATAGATGTATGGAATTTCTTATGATTCATTATTAATAATTACAGGAAACAATGTTTTCCTGCTGCAAAATTATTGATATTTCTGACGACGGAACCAAATATCGCTTAATGAAAAGCCTACGCTTACTTTATAAATATTTTCTGTGATGTTATTATTCTTATTTCCCCGGTTTCCATATTCAAATGTAAGATTCATAACACTATATTGCAAATCATAAAAACTGTGTTTTAATTTCAAAGGGAACGCACCACCAACACTGACTGTGTATAAAGGAAGATTATTATCAACATTTATATAATCGTTGCCAAAAGATACACCTGCCCTGTATTTTACATAATTAAAATAACCTGAAGAACCGATAGTGGCCGGGTAATATTGAACCCCTGCTCTGGCTGTCCAACTGTTTTTTACAAGGTCTTTCTGTCCAAAGAAACGATAGTCATTCCATTGTGTAGTTTCATAATCAATACCCAATAAAAAATGTTCTTTCTCAATGGAAAATCCTGCTCCAAAAGTTGCAGGCATTTGCACTTTCCCTTTTTGCCCATTATCAGCATGAATACTATCTATACTAACGGGCGCTCCATTGGCATCATAATTAAAAGTTTCAACCAAATCATCTTTGGTCGCGCTGTATTGCCGCTTAAGATTTCCATAGGCCCCGAACCGTAAAGTACCTCCTTTAATTTTTGCGGCATATTGCACGCCGGCAGTAAGGAATACGCCGCCAAAGCGTGTTTTAGTTGCATAGTTCGCTTTATAATAAGCTACAGTATCATTATTAAATATAAGACGTGAATTATAATCTTTTTCACCAAACAGATAGCCTGTATTGATACCGATGCTAAAATTTTTAATTTTCAAACCTGTACCTATAAAAGCTTCATTTACTCCGCCATTTCCCTCATATAAAGTTTCTGTGCTGTCAATCGAATTTCGGCCCGAACTCTGTAATTTATAATTGATTTTACTTATGGGTTTTAATCCAAAAGTAATTGCCCAGGAAGTATTATTTTTTATCGCTTTTTTATTGCCATTTAATAAAGGAAACCCCAGCTGTAAATAAGAAATAATACCGTTATTAGATTTATAACTTCCAAAAGGAATTTTACTTTTTAAATTTCTGCCATCATACTCCAGGCCTACATCCAATGTAGTATAGATCAAATTGCTGTATGACGCCGGATTTACTGTGTTAATAGTTGTAAAATCTGTGACCCCCGCAGAAATTCCTCCCATGGCACGGTTCGCTATATTACTTGTTGGAACAAGGTTTCCTATTCCATACCGGGAATAAGGGGAATTTTCTTGTGCAAAGCAAAACAGCGGTAAAGCGGCAAGCAGTAAGCAGGTAAGTTTATATTTTGGTATCATGATTGTATTTGCTGATTGCATATAGACCTTTAAGAATCAAATAGGGGTCGGCAAATATCTTATTTTTAAGGTGCCGCACAAAATTGACAGCATCCCCGCCGGTTAAAAGCACGTTAAAGTTGCTGAATTTTTCTGCATATTTATCGATGATTCCATCTATTTCAGCTACCAACCCCATTAAAACACCGCTTAAAATATTGGTGCGTGTGTCATAACCGATTAATGGAAAATTCCAATCGGCTTTTACCAGGGGAAGTTTAGCGGTATAAGCATTCATAGATTTAAAGCGCATTTCCATCCCCGGCGATATACTTCCACCAATTAAACTATTGTACTTATTAATGAAATTATAAGTAACACATGACCCAAGAGAAATAACCAGGTTATTTTGTCCAGGGTAAAAATGTACTGCAAATGCAGCAAGCGCCAACCGGTCCGCACCAATGTTTTCGGGTTTTGCTACAGGTGTAGAAAAAGGCAATTTGGTTGATGAATTTAGTTTAAGAAAAGAAGATCGGTTAGTTAATAATTTTTCAATTTCAGTATTATGGTAAATCACCGACGAAAGGATCGTGTATTCAGGGCTGTATTTATCCAATAAATTATTGATAGTTTCATTATTGTGATCATCAAGTGTAAGCACTTCTGATAATTGATCCATCATAAATACACCGCATTTAAGACGGGTATTTCCAAAGTCAAAACAAAGCGTAGTAGAACTCAAAATATTAATTCAGATTTTTTGATGGGGAAAATAGATGATCAAATATCAGGAAAGTTTGAATCCTGAAATATTTTTAAAATGCCCGTTTAATTTTATTTTTTCTTTTAGTGATTCCATTTCTGCTACCACTGGAATCACTTTTGCCAAATGTCTTTTTAAATATTCCTGGCGCTGAAGTTCATTCATAAGAGTAAGCAATTCATATTCTTCTTCCAGCGTTAACCCGGCAGAGTGAGCCACATCATAACTCCAAAGTTCATCTTCATTTTTATGCAAAGGTTTACTTACCTTAAGCATTTTGTGAAGCTGCTTTACAGCGGCAATCACCTTGTTCATAATCAGTCTTTTTCCATGTTCATGATTTTGCGGGTAATTTACAATAGCGCCACTGTATAATTTTTCCGGTATTTCGTTGATGACTTCCAGGATCCTGAACACTTTTTTCCCTTTCGTTTTTATATCCATTTCACCATTGTCATAAACTTTAGAAATTTCAGTAATTTCAAGCAGCGTTCCCAATTCATTCATTTTATCATTAATGACAACGGGCAAGCCAAAGGGTTTTTTTTGATCAAAACATTCTTTGATCAACTGTTTATATTTTGGTTCGAAAATATGCAGGTTCAGATCTTCGTGCGGATAAACCACGATTGATAAGGGAAATATAGGAATGAAATTGGTCATTGATAATTTTCGTAAATGCAAATTTACAATTGTGTGAATAAACTTTACATTTAAATGTACCATATGAAAGGCAAGTTTGCAAAAAGTATTTCCAATAATTATTAATCTTTACATTTGATTTTAAACCAACAAATAACAGCGCATGCTCATTAGCGGATTTAGTATGGTACGCAATGCCACTAAATTATATTATCCTATAAAAGCTTCTATTGAATCCATTTTACCTTTAGTAGATGAATTTGTAATTGCCTTAGGGAATTGTGATTCCGACGATCATACGCTGGAAGAAATTCAAAAAATAAAATCCGATAAAATAAAAATTATTCATACCGAATGGGATATTGAAAAATATGTCGGGGGCAGTGAATATGCTCATCAAACGGATATTGCGAAAAACCATTGCAAGGGCGATTGGCTTTTTTATTTGCAAAGTGACGAAGTGATTCATGAAAAATATTTGCCGGTAATAAAAAAAAGATGCGCCGAACTTGTGAACTATAAAGAAGTGGAAGGACTGCTATTTAATTACAGGCATTTTTGGGGCGATTATTCGCATTACATTGTATCTCATGCATGGTATCCAAAAGAAATACGAATCATCCGTAACAATCCTGAAATACACTCCTGGCGTGATGCGCAATCTTTCCGGCGTATTCCGGATTTTGATGACATTCATTATTTTCAAAAAGAAAATAGCTTTAAACTAAAGGTCGCGGAAGTTGATGCATTTGTATATCATTACGGTTGGGTGAGGCCGCCGGAACTCATGCAAAAAAAAAGGATTTCTTTTGAAACGCATATGCAGGGAAATGAAAAAGCTGTAATCTTATTTAAGGATGAACCTGGTATTTTTAATTACGGGAACCTAAATCAGTTATGTGTTTTTAAAGAAACGCATCCGGAGGTAATGAAAGATTTTATAAAAAAATTCAATTGGCAACATCAACTTTATCCTCAAAATCCGCAAATAAAAAAACATAAACATGATAAATTAAAGTACCGGGTTTTAAGTTTTATAGAACAAAATATTTTGGACGGAAGACAAATTGCGGGGTTTAAAAATTATGAATTGATCAAACCAAAATCAACTAACCAATAACATCTTTGTATAAAGATTCAACCTTGTCGCCCCATTTCTCTTTTAATGAAATAATATTTTTCTGATCAGCAAATGGAGCTATGTTTTTTGAGCGAAGTGTTAAACGCTGAAAATGATGAATGTAAACTCCAAGCGCTAATTGAACAGGTTTTATATCATGGTGATCAATTGACCGCGATTTTGTACGAAAATAAAGATCAAAATCTGCTACCTGCATACGTTCATCCCATTTTCCTATTTTACTTAAAGCCGATTTCTTTATTAATATACAAGAGCCGCTAAACCCTTCAATAACTGCATCTTTAAAAGTATCATATCTATCTGCACAAAATTGATCAAAATCTCCATACATTAATTTCACCATCCAGTTCAGCGTTTTTATATTAGTTCCAAATAATGCGCGCAATACGTACTTAATTTTTTTCCACTTTTTATGAAATTTCCTCTGTACTTTTTTATTTTCCAGGTGGTCATTGGTGGCAAAAGAAATTACTTCAATTTCTTTTTCATTCATTATTTGTAAAATTTTTTCATCCCATGAATCCGATACAAGAATATCATTATTAAAGAAAGCGACGTATTCAAATTTGGCAACATTAATTCCCTGGTTTTGACAATATGGATAAGAATAATTTTCCTTATTGCTTATTAATATATCAGCTTTTTCTTTAAAAAATTCACGACTTCCATCAGTTGAATTGTTATCTATCACTATAAGTTCAAATGGAAGCTTAGTATTTTTTTTCAAAGTTTCATAAAACAATTTATTCATGTCTAACTGGTTATGAACGGAAGTGATAATACTAATCATGAATGAATTTGATAAAAATATTAATCCTGAAAAGCAACAAAAGTAAAGTAGTTTAATTTCTTAAATCATTCAGATATTCTTAACCGGCTAATTTTTTTTTGAGGTGCCGGGAAAAATATTTGTTTTTTGATATGTACATTTTTTTAAAAATCTCATCCATCATCGACTAACCTTAGTAGAAAAAAAACTCTTTAGATAAATCAACCTTATTACCTTCAAAAACAGCAGTCTAACAATAATAAGGTTTAGTGGGATCAGGTGGCTTTTCTATTAAGGTTAAATACATTCCAATCAACCAAAATGGAAAATGGATCTAAAGTTTTGAATTATTAAAGTATTAACCAATCCCGGCAACTCAAAAAAGAATTAGCCTTCATAACCTTCTTTTTCCGGTTATATTTTTACAATCAGGCATGGAAGAAAATGAATGAAAAAGATTCTGAGCTAATAGTGTAACAAAAATCTTTTCATTTAATATCTTACATTGTAATTAGCATAGTGATAATTTATAAACGGAAAGGATGAATTTAAGTGATCAGTTTAAACTTTTGAACAAGGGGGATTTTAAAACCGTTGCCCGTTCTATTTCTTTAATAGAAAATGAAGCAGATGGTTATGAAGATATATTAATGCAATTGAAACCTTCATCTGCAAAAATTATAGGTATTACAGGTGCACCCGGTGCTGGTAAAAGTTCCTTGGCTGATGCATTAATTGGGGAAATGATTAAGGATAAAAAAAAAGTAGGTGTTCTTTGTGTAGATCCTTCTTCGCCATTCAATAAAGGTGCGTTGCTGGGCGACAGAATAAGAATGAGTGAATGGTACAATCATCCCGATGTATTTATCCGATCGTTGGCAAGCAAAGGTTCTTTGGGCGGATTACATCCGAAAATTATTGAGATTTCCGATTTGATAAAAAGCGCAGGTTTCGATTATGTAATTATTGAAACCGTTGGTGTTGGCCAAAGCGAAGTGGATATTGCAGCACTTGCAGATATTACCATTGTGATGATGGTACCCGAAGGCGGAGATGTAATTCAAACGATGAAATCGGGATTGATGGAAGTAGCTGATATTTTTGTGGTCAACAAATACGACCGGCCGGGTGCAGAAAATTTTTACAATGCATTACAACAAATGCTTGGCCCGGTTTTCAATAAAACTTTAAAACGGATTCCTGTTGTAAAAACAATTGCAACAGCAAAAGAAGGAATTCCCGAACTGTATAAAATAATAAAAGAATGGAAACCTGATGCTGATTCAGAACAAAAAATAAATTTGATCTCAGAAAAAATTTGGTCAGTAATTCAGAACCAAAAAATGAAAGAAATTGATAAAGAAGAAATGAAAGAAGATTTATTAAAGGAAATATTGAAACCCGGTTTCAATCTATATTTTTTTGCAAAAAAATATTATAAGAAATGAATTTAAGATTTTATTTGGTTGCTTTTCCACCACTTATAGCCAATAATACCGATGGTAGCATAAGGAATCAGCATTAAATAAATAATGCCCGTGTTGAAACCCTCCGCCGGCTTTTTACCCATTTGCGATACTGTTTTTGAACAAATAGAGCATTGGGCTTCGGCTTTAAAATTGATTATTGAAAAACACCCAATTAGAAATAATGTCAGTAATAATTTTTTCATAATAAGATTCCACAAAGATATAGCCAAATTGGTTATAGTTTTTTTAAAAGTAAATTATTTCAACTATTTTCATCGAAATTGCGTTCCGGCGCTAAATTTATTTTTTTTGTTATTTAATTTTTTTTGATCATGGATAATCATGCTTCACGCGGGTTGCAGCATTTTAAAAATCTGGTAGGAATAAAATACCAGTTGTACAATAGCCTGTTTACTTCTCTACCATTTCACCGGATTGAAAAAACCGGTATTCTATTATCGCTTTTTATTAATATTTGTGAAGAAGGATATAAGAAAAAACTAAGTCCGTCGGAAATTATTGAAGAGTTTTTTTCAAAAGATACTTCCTTCACTACTCAGCCAGAAAAATTGGATCTTCTTTTTCGTTTTATTCAATTTGTAGAAAGGCAGGTAGTATTATTTGATGCACTTGAGGATGCGGCATTCATACAGGTGAATGATACCGGCGGTTCCGGCACACTTAAGCAATTAGAACTTGAAGTATTGCAAAATAAAAAAGAAAATGCACTAGCCAAAAAGCTGGAAGATTTTTCTGTTGAACTTGTACTTACTGCACATCCAACACAATTTTATCCGGGTACGGTTTTAGGCATCATCAATGATCTTTCAAAATCGCTTTCAGAAAATAATGCCGCGCAGGTAAACATGTACCTGCAGCAACTTGGTAAAACGCCATTTTTCAAAAAAGAAAAACCTACACCATATGATGAAGCGATGAGCCTTATCTGGTACCTCGAAAATGTTTTTTTTGCTGCTGCAGGAAGAATTATCTCTTTCTTAAAAAATCAATTTCCTGATGCTGTTTCTATGAAAAACCCGATAATAAAAATGGGTTTTTGGCCTGGCGGCGATAGAGATGGAAATCCATTTGTAAATACAGAAACGACTTTAAAAGTGGCGGACGCTCTAAGAGGAGGAATTATTAAATGCTATTATTTAGAAATACGAAAACTGCGTCGCAGGCTTACTTTCAAGGGAGTTGAAGTTCTTTTAGCTGATCTTGAAAAACAATTGTATAATAATATTTTTATTCCCGGCAACCGAACTGCAATATCTAAGGAAGGTATTCTCGAAGTATTGAATACGATAAGGGAAACGATTATTTTCCAACACAATGGATTGTTTCTTCACCTGGTAGATAATCTTATCAATAAAGTACATGTTTTTGGATTGTACTTCGCATCGCTCGATATAAGACAGGATAGTTCAATTCATGAAAAAGTATTTTCTGAATTGTCCTCAACAGGAAACATTTTGCCTGCGGATTATTTAAAATTAAGTGAAGAAAAAAAGATAGAATTTCTTACCAATAATAGAGAAGTCTTACCCGAAAAAGATTATGGAGATCCTGTTATAAATGATACCTTAAATAGTATAAAAACAATAAAAATAATACAGGAATATAACGGAGAACCCGGATGCAACAGGTACATTATCAGCCATAGCAGCACCGCTTTAAATGTACTGGAAGTATATGGACTATTCGTTTTGTGCGGATGGAAAAAAGAGGAAATAAATGTTGATATTGTTCCACTAATTGAAACCATTGATGATCTTCAAAATGCAGCTATAATACTTAATACCTTATATGAGAATAAGGAATACCGGCAACATTTGAAAAGAAGAAATAATTCACAAACTGTCATGCTTGGATTTTCTGATGGTACCAAAGATGGTGGTTATTTAATGGGCAACTGGAGCATATATAAAGCTAAAGAACAACTTACAAAAATTTCAAAAGAACATAATATTGATGTGATATTCTTTGATGGCAGGGGAGGGCCGCCGGCAAGAGGTGGTGGTAAAACACATAAGTTTTATGCTTCTATGGGTAAAAATATTTCTAACAAAGAAATACAATTAACTATCCAGGGGCAAACAGTAAGTTCCAACTTTGGCACCATTGACGCTGCTCAATATAATATTGAACAATTGATTCATGCAGGTATTTCTAATGATATTTTTTCGAACAGGCACATTACACTTGAAACCGAAGAAGAAGATTTGCTTCAGGAACTGGCAGATGAAAGTTTCAATGCATATAGCGATTTAAAAAATCATCCTGAATTCATGGATTATTTAACTGAAATAAGCCCATTAAAATATTATAGTGAAACAAATATTGGTAGCCGCCCATCAAAGCGGGGTAGCGGAAAAATAAATATGCAGAGTCTGCGGGCCATCCCTTTTGTGGGCTCCTGGAGCCAGGTTAAACAAAACGTTACAGGTTATTATGGAGTAGGCACAGCCTTACAAAAAATGGAACAGGAAGGAAAATTTTATCGCTTTAAAGTATTATATCAAAATTCATTATTTTTTAAAACCCTTATCGATAATTGCGAAATGGCCATGAAGAAATGTTTCTTTCCTCTTACCGAATATTTATCAAAAGATGAGAAATTTGGTGAAATCTGGAACATGATGAACAGGGAATATATAATTACAGAAAAATTCCTTTTTAAGCTAACGGGGAATAATGAATTGATGGCAGATTATGCTGTGGAACAGTTATCAATCAACATGAGGGAAAAAATTGTATTACCATTGGTAACCATTCAGCAATTTGCAATGGCAAGTATTCGTGAAATAGAGAAAGAGCAAATAAAAGATCCTTCCAAAGAGGTGTACGAAAAATTAGTCATGCGCTGTTCTTTCGGCATTATCAATGCGGGAAGAAATTCTGCTTAAGATTTTTTTCATATTATCATTGCGGTGGGAAGTAGCTATTATGGGTGTTGTAAATAATTAATTTAATGATCTAATTCATTTTATTTTATTTACGATATCCAACTCACCTTTCGATAGAGCTTCCCACCATTCATCATTTACATCTTCTAACCTGTATTCCGTATCAATATCATAATCACCATTTTCATCAATTTGATAAAAACAATTGTTTAAGGTATCTAAAACGCTATTTACTGATTTCAATTCGACAAATAATAACCTGCTAACTAATTTCTTATTCATTTTTTGCTCAAGAAATTCAACTCTCTTTTCAAGATCTGTAATTTTATCATCTCTCCATGCTAAAAAAATACATGCGATTAAAATAATGACGATGATAATTATTGTTGAGTACATTTTTTTTCCTGTTTTAATATTTCAAATAAAAATATCATACCTGTAAAGATGAAGTAATCTAAAAATTAGAAAAAAAAATATTGATATAATACCGGTTGGATTTGCATTTAGTCCAACCGGTATTTACCAAAGGCTCTCGCACAAATTTATTTTTGAATTTCAATTATTGTTATTTTGCGATAATGAAATTCATTTGGTATAAATGATTTTACTTTTTACCTCGAAGGCCCTTCATAGAAATGAAAGGCCTTCCGATTGATTGCCAAAAAATTTTCTAATTCTTTTTTTACATATTTAATCACCAGATTATTTATTTTATCCCAAAGCGATCTCTGGTGAAATTCTTCTCTGAGGTTTTTTAATTAATGGTTTAATTGCGACATTTTTTTCAAGTATGATGAAATATACACTGCTAATAATAATGGATAAAACAAGACTTATCAAAATTGAAATTTTTGCGATATCACGATAGCCTTCTCCGCTAAACGCAAGTGTTGTGGTAAAAATTGACATCGTAAATCCAATACCTGCAAGAGAACCTACTCCTATTAATTGCTTAAGATTTGTATTTAAAGGTAATTTAGCAATCTTCAGTCCGATCATTATTTTGCTGAAAAGAAATATGCCAATCGGCTTACCTAATACTAGCCCTGCAATAACCCCAATGCTTATGGTGCTTTTTAAAGCGGCAGGTATATCGCCAGGAATTAAAATAGCAGTATTTGCTAAAACAAAAAGTGGGAGGATAATGAAATTCACAATTTTATGAAGTGCATTTTCCAATTTGGGTAAAGAGTTTACCGGCATTGCAAATGCTACTAAAACGCCACTTATACTTGCTTCAATTCCTGAATTAAATATAATGTACCATAAGATTAATGAAAGTGATAATTGTATGATGCCTGGTTTTATTTTACGAAAATTACAAAGCCAAAGCAGTCCATATACGAAAGCACCTAATAATAAAACCAGCCATTTTATACTACTCCCATAAAACAATGCAATTACTACAATAGCTCCCAGGTCATCTATGATTGCAAGCGCCATTAAAAATATTTTAAGGCTTGCGGGTACACGTTTTCCAAGGAGTGATGCTATGCCAAGTGAAAAGGCAATATCTGTGGCGGTGGGTATACCCCAGCCATGAACAAAGCCTGAATGAACATTAAGTGAAACAAAAATTAATGCAGGAACTGTCATCCCTCCCAAAGCCGCTCCAAATGGCAGAATTGCTTTTTTAAATCCAGAAAGTTCACCATTAAGCAATTCACGTTTAATTTCCATTCCAGCAAACAAAAAAAAGATGGCCATCAGGAAATCATTAATCCATTTTAAGCCTGAATGAGGAAGATTAATACCATAACTATAATGAATACCCGAATTCCAAAAAGATCTGTAAAATTCACCATTAATAGTATTGGATATAAATAGTGAAACAGCCGTACAAAATAATAAAAGTATGCCCGTTGATCTGCTGTCAGAGATAAAAAATAGTAATGGATTAATAGCTTTATTAATAAGTTTTTTCATCACTCAACTTTTAATTTTTAAAAAGCATGCTGCAAATAGGGTTTGCAGCATGCTTCCGGTATTCATTAATCTACATAGCCATGTACGCCCATTTCAGGAATATCAAGGCCGGCAATTTCATCAGCTGCAGAAACACGTATTGGAGTAATTTTATTGGATATCTTGAAAAATAAGTACATCACTACAAAAACAAATATGGCACAGGTAAGTACCCCTATCAATTCAGCAATAAATTGTTTTCCATCTCCATAAAATAATCCTTTTACTGTGCCTGGAACACCATTCCATCCATCACCATAAGAACCATCAGCAAAAAGGCCTAATGCAAGACAGCCCCATGCACCATTGACACCGTGTACAGCAAATGCACCAACAGGATCGTCAATTTTTAATTTCCTATCTACGAAATTGTATGCAACAATTACGAGTATACCAGCAATTGCTCCGATAATAACAGCAGACAGGGAATTCACAAAGGCGCAGGGTGCGGTAATAGCTACCAGGCCAGCCAGTAAGCCGTTACATAGCATGCCAGGATCAGGTTTTTGGCCTTTTGCATACATAAATAATAAAGCAGCCAATGCACCACCCGCACTTGCCAACATTGTATTAGTGGCAACTATTCCTATACGCATATCTGTGCCGGCTAAAGTAGAACCAGGGTTAAATCCAAACCATCCAAAAGCGAGAATGAAAGTACCGAGGATAGCCATTGGTATATTGTGCCCGGGAATAGTATTCACTTCTCCATTTTTACCATATTTGCCGATACGTGGGCCAATTACGATAGCGCCAGCTAAAGCGGCCATTCCACCTACCATGTGCACTACGGAAGAACCTGCAAAGTCAACATCGCCATGTCCTAAGCCAAAATTTACGCCAAGTTGAGATAACCATCCGCCACCCCATACCCAGTTTCCGAAAATAGGATAAACAAACATTGAAATGAAAAAACCAAAGAGTATAAATGATTTAAAAGACCATCTTTCTGCCATGGAGCCTGTAGGGATTGTAGCAGTGGTATCCATAAATACCATTTGGAAAAGGAATAATGTAAAAACGCCTACATCATATACCTTGCTGTTAAGGAAAAAGCCTACAGAGCCTATGATTCCGAAATCTTTACCAAAAAGATGAATTATATATTCATGAGGTATAACTCCCTGCGCACCACCTAATGTTGCGGCATTTAGTCCTCCCCCGAACATAAATGCAAAACCACAAATCCAAAATCCTATCATTCCTATAACATATACCATAAAATTCATTCCCATAGTATGAGCCACATTTTTCTTTTGGGTGAATCCTGTTTCTACTAGTGCAAAACCAGCCTGCATAAACATAACCAGGAAACCGGTTATCAATGTCCACATAATGTTTATGGCAATTTTATTATGTCCGGTTTCTGCACCAATTTCTGATACAGTTGGTTTTCCTGCTATGGCAGCAGTTACATCATTTATTGTTCCAGTATGAGCCCCGGTGGCATCCTGTGCAAATGATGGAATAGCAATTGAAATAAAAAGGAAAATTGCTACAATTGAAAATATTCTCGTCAGGTTTTTATTACCTAAATAGTTAATGAGCGAAAATTGTTTTGTGTGCATAGAATTTTTTTTATAAGTGGGAAAATGGTTACAAAAAATCAAAAATGATAAGTAGCGGCAAGTAGGCCGGTAACTGTACTTTTAGTAGAGGTGCCATCGCTCTTTTCAAAAATGGCATCTTTACCTGCATCCAGTCTGAGCTCAGGAATAATAGTAAGATTTCCAACCTTGAAATTGGGCGAAAGCGTTACATCAAAAATGCTGGTGCCAGGTGCACTAACAACTGCTTTTTTATTGTCAAAATATTCAGCCCGCAGTGTAATACCAAAAACGCTTGTTGGGTCAAGATTTAGATATACCGCAGATCCCCACCAACTGGCACTTGAAGTTGTATCGGTTTTGGATGACTGAACGGTACCATTATACCCTATGCTGAATTTATCTGTAATAGTTCCTGTAAGTACTAAATCAAATTGAGTTGTTTTAAACACACTTCCATAAGAGCCTTGGTAATTGAGGTAAGCTTTTACCTTATCATTGGCTGATCCGGTGCTATATTGTGCTATTAAATATTTGGGAGAAGCAGTTGTGGTGACATTATCGGTAGTATTAGCAACACCAAGCATCAGGCCGCTCTTTTTGCCTAAGACAATATCTGCCTTTAAACCAGTATGTGAAAATGGCCCGTAAGAAAACATATAATCCATACTATAGTTCCGGTTCAAATAGGCATCTGTTACTTCATATCCAATATGAGTTGCCCATTTACCCATGGTTAATTTAAACTTATCGCTAATTGCATAGCTCAGGTAGGCTTGTTTAACGGCAAATAAAGTAGGGTGATCTGGATTTGCATAGCTAAATTCTTCAGCACGGCGACCAAAGCCTAAATCAATTGTAGCGCTGGCTTTTCCAAATGAGTGGTCAGCTCTAATGCTTGCCATACCTAATTCAAAAGAATTTTGAGAATTGGTAAAACTTGTGTAATTGTTTGTTGACCCGGACTTGGGATCGTTAAAATTAAACCTGTAATAAGCATCAACAGAACCTGTAATAGTTGGTGCTGGTGATGTGGGTTTCGTCGAGTCAGATTGTGCATAAACTGAACCAAAGTAAAAAAATACCGAGGTTCCTAAGAAAATTTTTCTTAACATTGTTTTAGATTTAAAGATTAATAAATGAAAGGGGGGTAGCTGATTAACTTTTCTCAGAAGTTAATCGTTTCAGCTATACCCCTTTCTTGTTCAATAAAAGAGCCTTTATGTTTTACCAATATGGTGCCTTGTAAATACTTTTCATCATGCTGTGAAGCGTCTAATCCCATTTCTTCGTCTGCTTTGCTTACCCTCATAGGCATTACCCAGTTTATAAATTTGAATATGCCATACGAAACAGAAAAACTATAGGTAATAACAATTGCAAGTCCTTTTAATTGAATGAAAAAGAATGCGGGATTTCCATAAAATAATCCATCATTCCCTCCTGCATTAATGGATTTTGTTGCAAAAATTCCTGTAAGGATCATTCCTACAATTCCACCAACACCATGGCAGGGAAAAACATCCAGCGTATCATCTAAAATTGATTTGGATTTAAAATAAACCGCAATATTAGAAATAAGAGCAGCTACTGCACCTATAAATATACTTTGTGGAATAGCCACAAAACCGGCTCCCGGTGTAATGGCAACAAGTCCAACTACTGCGCCAATGCAAAATCCCAATACTGAAGGTTTTTTTCCTTTCAAAACATCAAAAAACATCCAGGCTAATCCTCCCGCAGCCGCAGCTGTATTTGTAGTGGCAAAAGCGGAGACTGATAAAGCATTTGCTGCTAAAGCAGAACCTGCATTAAAACCAAACCATCCAAACCACAGCAAGCCGGTTCCTATTAAAACATAGGGAATATTTGCTGGAGGAATTTCTTTATTTTCCAGATGAACCTTTCTGCGTTTCAATACTATGGCGCCTGCCAAAGCAGCACAACCTGCTGATATATGAACTACAGTTCCGCCCGCAAAATCAAGTATCCCCATTTTAAACAAAAAGCCATCTGGATGCCAGGTCCAATGTGCAATAGGTGCATATACTAAAAGGCTAAAAAGAACAATAAAAAGAATGTATGAAGAAAAACGAATTCTTTCTGCTACAGCTCCCACTACCAGGCTTGGTGTTATAATGGCAAACATCATTTGAAATAGAGCAAAAAGCATTAATGGAATTGTAGGTGCTAAACTCCAGGGAGCACCTGAACTTACACCTTTGAAAAAAAGATGCGTAAGAGGATTTCCAATAAAACCACCAATTGAATCTCCAAAAACAAGGCTAAAACCAACCGTTACCCATAAAATACTAACTATCCCGGTTGCCACAAAACTTTTAATCATAGTAGAGAGAACATTTTTCCTATGTACCATACCTCCATAAAAAAATGCAAGTCCGGGAGTCATTAAAAATACAAGAGCAGTTGCCACAATAATCCAGGCAATATCTGCAGAATTATATTTCCCTGTATCCGTAAAACTTTTGATAGAAGGTACAAACAAAGCAATGATTGCTACAAGCATTAAAGTAATAAAAGGAGCAGATTTACCTAGATTGAGTTTTTTCATTTTCACTAAAAATTTATTCAAATCTATATATTTTATTCAAAGATTAATCAATTATGTTAGATATTTATGGTTATAATATGTTGTTTGCTTCATTTAAATCATTGATTTAAAGCTATTTAATTAAAATAAGAATTTTAAAATATTTTTTGCATTTTCATTATAGTAAACATATTTATATTCAATATATTATTATTGTTAAAATAATAGATTGACAATCAATATTTTAATTAAAACTATAAGATTTATGGATTTGTAATTAAAAATTAAATTTTAAATATTTAATTTAATAATATAAATATCTAC
>DATCMY010000589.1:0-16964 GCA_036565505.1 Hanamia sp. | reverse complement strand
ATGCAGACCTATATTCTGCAACTTTATTCACTCTGACAAGCCTTGCTCCCTTCTTAAAAGAAGGTGATATTATTTTCTTTGATGAATTTGTAGTACCTACTCATGAGTTCATGGCGTACCAACATTTTGTGGATTCCTATTATTTTGATTTGGAATTGATAGGAGCTGCCAACAACTATTATTTTGCTGCGTTTAAAGTTAAGCGGGGTTTGGCTCCTGTTGCCTAAAAGCTGCTGCCAAACCTTTTTGAAGCTATAAGCAGGCAAATCAAATATGATCAATTTTTAGAAATCTTTTTGAAGAAAAGGGTATTATTTCAATGAGGCATATATGCACCAACGACAAAAATATATTTTAAGAAAATTTTTATCCACATTTTCAGTAGTGTCTCAGTTTAAAAGTAGATGCTATTACTGCTGCTGCAAGGTGGCATAAAAAATAATATAATCATTTTAGTTCTTCGTCTTTTATTTTTTCTCCAAAAAATACTTTAGATGCAGCAATAGGATCAGTAATGGGTAAATAAGTTGAATCCATTGTAGTTCCTGAGATGGCTTTACCAAATAAAGCCCTTGTATGAGAAATAGAAATTGCTACCATTTCCACTAATACCCTACTTGGTATATTCATTTGGTCGGTAGTTACATCTATGCCAACTGGAATAAATTCGATTAAATTAGCCACCTCAAATACATTTTCTACACTTATTTCCATTACAATTTCTTCTGGAAATTCTTCATAAATATAATAAGCCCTAAGTATTAAGTTTACTAAATTTAATGTAGCATTAAATCCCAATCTTGCTTCCAATTGTGATTTTATTTGGGTAATATCCGGCTTAGATAGTTTTTCATTAATAAAGAAAGATATTTCTTTAATTCTTCTAACAGATACAAGTCCGGTTGGTTTTTGTTTTAGAGTTTCTTCCATACTATTAAAGCGATGAATATTCTTTTTTAGAAGATGTTACTTGTTCCTGGCTAATAGGTGTATTTGATTGTTCAATGTAAATATTATATTGAACAAATTTGGGTAAATGACGATTATCTAGGTAAATAGGATTATTATCGGCGTCATCTTTTACGTATTTGTCTATATCCAAAAATGAAATTATTGGTACTTTATTACAAGCTAATGATAGATCAACCAACTTACTAATTTTATGGTCAAAGTCGCCATTTAATATTTGAGTTACATACCCTTTTGTTACACCCAGTTTTGCAGCCAGTTTAGTTCTGTTTAGCTTTTTCTTTTTCATATAATTTTCCATCACAGAAAACAAATCATTTTGAATTTTTGCAAGCCAATATTCTTTACTTCTAATTAAAGTTTCTCTTTTCATTTTTTTTATTTTAAACTGTCAAAATATTGGTTTTTCAAAGAACGTAATTTTTTAATATCAGATGTTTGATTGTTTTTATATCCTCCTAGTGCAAATATTTTCCCATTACTAAATTTAAATGCATACACTCTTAAATCTCCATGTTTAAATTCAAAGTCTTTTATTAAATCATTTTTAGGTCTATCTGTTAATTCATGATATTTATTACCACTAACAGGTTGATTGTTAGCTACCAAATCCATATATGCATAAATCATACGTAAGTCTTTTTTATAATTTTTTTCTAATTTTTTCTCATATTTATCAAGCTGCCCTGTTTTTCTTTCATTTCGATCTTCTTCTGACACACATCCATCATAATTTGGTTTATCATCAATTGTTAATTGATAAAATATTTGACTGCCCTTTATTGCAGAAATCCTTTTTATATCAAATTTAGGCATAAAACAGTTTAGTTACAACTAAACATTTGTGAAATTTAATTATATTATTTTAAAAAGAAATTAATATGGTAAAAAACTAAAGCCTTAAAGACTATAACCATCTTGATAAAGATTAGGGCTTTTTTGTTCTGACTACATATATGCCTTTTATTACCAACCTCCACTGGCGCCACCACCGCCGCCGCCACCACCGCCGAAGCCGCCAAATCCTCCACCTCCAAATCCTCCTCCACCACCTCCGCCAAATCCACCACCGCCTCTTCCGCTACCGCCTAACATGGAGCCTAATAAAAACCACGGCAATCCGCCCATAAAATCTTTTGAGCCTTTCCTGCTCATGTATGAACCTCCACCGCCTCCGCCACCGGAAAAAAGTCCGATAATAATGAAGAAAATTATAGCAAGTATAATGATGGTCCCAACAGATAGGCGCCCGGTTTTTTTTGCATTTGGATCGGCTTTATATTCACCTGCCGCAGCCTGGATGATCGCATCTACTGCATTATCAAAACCGCGATAATAATCTTCCTGTTTAAAATACGGAATCATCCTTTGATCAATAATCTGCTTGGCAAGTATATCAGGCAGTACACCTTCCATGCCATAGCCGGTTTCTATCCTGGCTTTTCTTTCCGCTTTTGAAACAAGAATTAAAACCCCGTTGTTTTTTCCTTTAACACCAATGCCCCAATCGCGCAAATATTTTAACGCTACTTCTGCAATATCATAACCCTGCAAATCAGGTACCGTAACAATTACAATAGCCGAAGATGTGGAATCATTATAATTTCTGAGTTTTTGTTCTAACGCATCTTTTTGAAAGGGTTCCAGAAAATGTCCAAAATCATTTACTGCCATGGGTGGCTCAGGCCTGTTCTCAATTTTTTGAGCAAATACTGACTGAAAACCCAGGAAAAGAAAAAGCAGTAATAATAATTTTTTCATGAATAAGAGATTACACAATATTAATTGCCAAAAATGATTTCATCGGGGAGCTCATTTTTATGAACTTCTTTATCGAAAGGAAAATGAACCTGAAGCGCTTGACCGATTTTGTAGATAGTAGTAGTAATACCAGCCACCACACTATCTTTACTAAATACAGAAAGAATTTCTTTGACTACATTTTTCCAATGTTCCATGCCGGTAGCTTCATGTATGCCTTTATCTGCAAAAATAGCAAGCTGCTTGTCTTTTAGAGCGATATAAAACAGAACTCCATTCCTCAATTTTGTTTTTTCCATTTGCAATTTTGCAAAAATTTCGGCTGCCCTGTCTAAGGGATCTACATATTTACAATGGCTTTCCACAAATATCCGTATCTCTCCGCTGGTTTGCCTTTCAGCATCCTGTATAGATTGAACGATCTTATCATTTTCTTCTGGCGAAAAAAACTTTTTTTTCCTGGAAAATAGCCCCATATTGTTAGAATTTTTACTTAATATCAAACTTCACATCCGGAGCTTTTTCACTTCCGGGATCTGCCTTATAAAAAGGCTTTTCATGATACCCGAAAATACCGGCAAAAATATTATTGGGGAATGTCTTCACTCTTAGATTATAGCTTTGAACAGCGGCATTAAAATCCTGTCGGGCTACATTAATCCGGTTTTCTGTTCCTTCTATTTGTGTTTGAAAACCCTGAAAAGCCGCCGTGGTTTTGAGATCAGGATAATTTTCAACCACTGCTAATAATTTACTAAAAGAGCTTTGCAAACCTGCCTGTGCATTTTGATAAGCTTCTAAAGATTTAGGATCATTAATATCCACATTGATAGATGTTGCTTTGGCACGCGCCTGCACCACTTCTGTCAAAGTCCCTTTTTCAAAATTGGCAGATCCTTCAATGGTTTTTATTACACTGTTATAAAGATCGGTTCTCCGCTGGTAGTTGGTTTCCACATTTCCCCATTTGGTTTTCACATCCTGGTCAACCCCAATCAAACCATTATAGGCACCGCAACCCCAAAAGAATAGAATTACGATAATTCCAAGAATTACATATAGACCTGTTCTTGATTTCATATTTTATGGTTTTTAATTTTTTGGTAAAAAATAAAGGTATATCTATTTTCGGTTTTATATAAAGAAGTCTTCATTATGTTCTTTTGATTATTGAATTCCTAAAAGCTAATTCCTGATCGCTTTTATTCCCGGCAATTCTTTTCCTTCAAAATACTCAAGCAAAGCGCCGCCCCCGGTAGAAACATAACTTACTTTATCGGCCAGGTTAAATTCATTTACAGCAGCTACGCTATCGCCACCGCCCACAAGACTATATGCCCCGTTTTGTGTAGCAGCCGCAATTGCTTCAGCAATGGCTTTGGTTCCGGCCTGGAATTTTTGCATTTCAAAAACGCCCATCGGCCCATTCCATAAAATGGTTTTACTTTCCATAATTACCCCGGTAAATTGCTTAATACTTTCAGCACCTATGTCAAGCCCCATCCAGCCTTTTTCTATATGATCATTGTTGACCATTTTAGTATGAGCATCATTAGAAAATTTATCGGCAACCACACTATCAACAGGAAGGTGGAAGGCTACATTTTTTTCTTTTGCTTTCACCAAAATTTCATTGGCAAGGTCTAGTTTATCTTCTTCGCAAAGGCTGCTCCCAATTTCTTTGCCCTGAGCCTTTAAAAAAGTATACGCCATACCGCCGCCAATGATAATGTGATTGGCTTTATTCAACAGATTTTCTATTATTTCTATTTTATCAGAAACTTTAGCGCCACCCAGGATGGCAGTGAAGGGCTTTTCAGAGCTATGTAATATTTTCTCAGCATTCGCCACTTCGCTATTCATAAGCAAACCAAACATTTTTTTATCACCCGGGAAAAATTTTGCAAGAATGGCTGTGGAAGCATGCGCACGGTGTGCCATACCAAATGCGTCATTTACATATACATCCCCTAATTCGCTTAATTTTTTGGCAAATGCTTCATCGCCCTTTTCTTCTTCTTTATAAAAACGAAGATTTTCCAGGAGCAAAACTTCACCGGGTTTTAAATCTTTTGCTTTTTGCTGTGCCTCATTTCCTATGCAATCATCAGCAAATAAAACTTTGGTATTGCCCAGTAATTCCTGCAAATGAGGTAAAAGATGTTTCAGTGAAAATTTATCTTCCGGGCCACTTTTTGGCCTTCCAAAATGCGACATTAAAATAACGCTGCCACCATCATTAAGCATTTTTTTAATGGTTGGTATAGCAGACTTCATTCTTGTATCGTCGGTAATATTGAAATGGTCATCAAGAGGTACATTGAAATCAACCCTTACAAGGGCTTTTTCATTTTTGAAATTGTGTTGTGAAAATTCGCTCATATTTTTAATTAATTATTTTCAAAATTATATAAAAAGGTTGATGAAGATTTTGTTTTTGTTTCGATAAAAAATCAACAAGGTTTTTAAAATAGAAATTATAATCAGAAAACCCGGTTGCAATAGCCATTCCAATATTATTTTTAAATAAATAAAAAAAGTAAGCAAAAAAAAATTTGTTCAGATTAACAAAGGCCTACTATATTTGTAGGATATTTATCAATGGCTATTTCTACAACCATATTTCAATCAAATTTTATTCTCAATATTAATGGTATGTGCCGTTGTATGCCGTAAGGCATCTTATACTTCATATCATCCATTTTAAGGCATTGCCTTTTTTCACAGGAAAAACATCAATAATTTTCAATTTCATTATCATTTTCAAAAAATAATTTATGAGCAGTCAACATTTTGAAACGTTACAACAACATGCAGGTCAGATTCCTGACCCAACTACCGGTGCACGGGCCGTGCCAATTTATCAAACTACATCCTATGTATTCAACAGTTCAGAACATGGAGCCAACCTTTTTGCCCTGAAAGAATTCGGAAATATTTATACCAGAATTATGAACCCCACTTCAGATGTATTTGAAAAAAGGGTGGCCGCATTAGAAGGAGGTGTTGCAGGACTGGCAGTTGCCTCAGGCATGGCAGCACAATTTATCGCGTTAAATAATATTTTAGAAGCAGGAGATAATTTTGTTACCAGTTCTTTTTTATATGGAGGCACTTACAACCAGTTCAAAGTATCTTTCAAACGCCTGGGAATAGAAGCCCGATTTGCCAAAGGCGATGATGCAGGGAGCATTGAAAGCCTGATTGATGAAAAAACCAAAGCGATTTATGTAGAAACAATTGGCAATCCTGATTTCAGCATTCCGGATTTTGAAAAAATTTCGGCAGTTGCACAAAAGCACGATTTACCTTTAATTGTAGACAATACTTTTGGCGCAGCCGGGTATCTTTTCAGACCGCTTGAGCATGGAGCGCATGTAGTAGTGCAAGCCGCTACAAAATGGATTGGCGGGCATGGAACCAGCATTGGCGGCATTATTGTAGATGGAGGAAATTACAATTGGGGCAATGGAAAATTTCCTGCCTTTACAAAACCATCAGAAGGTTATCACGGATTGGTATTTAATGACGTGTTTGGCAGCAAAGGGCCATTCGGAAATATTCAATTTATCATACGTGCCCGTGTAGAAGGATTAAGAGATTTTGGCCCTGCCATTTCTCCATTTAATTCATTCTTACTATTACAGGGATTGGAGACTTTATCACTACGCGTTGAGCGCCATGTACAAAATACTTTAGCCCTGGCACAATGGCTGGAAAAACATCCGCATGTAGAAAATGTAAATTATCCGGGATTGGAAAGCAGCCCTCATCATGCCAATGCAAAAAAATACCTGAAACGCGGATTTGGCGCGGTACTTTCCTTTGAAATAAAAGGGGGAAAAGAAAATGCAACTAAATTTGTTGATCATTTAAAACTTATTAGTCACCTGGCCAATGTAGGCGATACCAAAACATTGATCATACAGCCTGCTGCTACTACGCATCAGCAGTTATCCGATGCAGAGCAAATATCAGCCGGAGTTACTCCTGCACAATTAAGAGTTTCAGTAGGTATTGAACATATTGAAGATATTAAAGCAGATATAGAACAAGCTTTTGAAAAGGTTTTTTCAAAGTAATTGAACAGAAAAATTTAATTTTCCATCGTGAATTATAATCACATCGGTTGCAATACCATTAACCTGCAACCGATGTGACTATGATTTCTTTTTCTAAAAATTATTCAACAAAATAGAATTTGACCTACAGTATTTTCAATTCCGATAAACCCCTGACTCTTGAATCCGGCTATAGATTACCGGGATATCATTTAGCTTATACAACTTATGGCGAATTAAATAACGCAAAAGACAATGTGGTATGGATCTTTCATGCGCTTACAGCCAATAGTGACGCGGCTGATTGGTGGGCAGGGCTGGTTGGAAATAGAAAATTATTTGACCCGGAAAATTATTTTATAGTTTGCGCCAACATGCCCGGAAGTTGTTATGGAAGCCTGGGGCCTCTTGATAAAAATCCTGAAACCGGCGAACCCTATTATCATGATTTTCCCTTTTTTACTCCAAGAGATATGATACATGCATATCAGCCATTGAAGGAATATTTAGGGATTGAAAAAATAAATATTGGCATAGGCGGCTCTATGGGCGGACAACAATTATTGGAATGGGCTATTGAAGAACCTGAACTCTTTGAATATATTTTTCCTATCGCCACCAATGCACGGCATTCGGCATGGGGCATAGCTTTTAATGCGTCTCAAAGAATGAGCATTGAAGCAGATGGCACCTGGAAAGAGAAAAAGCCGGAGGCCGGAATGGAAGGAATGAAAGCAGCAAGAAGCATCGCATTAATTTCTTACCGGCATTATGACACTTACCATGCAAGCCAGAGTGAACATCATATTGACAAGATCGAAAATTATAAAAGTGAATCGTATCAAAAATACCAGGGAGAAAAATTAGGGAAAAGATTTAATGCATTCAGCTACTATTTTTTAAGTAAAGGAATGGATGCGCATAATGTAGGCCGGGGCAGAGTAAGTATTGAAAATGCATTACAACAAATTAAAGCAAAGACAATAGTAATAGGCGTTTACACCGATATTCTTTTCCCATTGAGTGAACAACAATTTATTGCAGAAAATATACCAGGTGCAAAATTAGCCGCTATAAATTCTTTATATGGGCATGATGGCTTTTTGCTGGAGTTTGAACAGATACAGGAAATAATTACTGATGCAATAGAAAAAAAGAGGGAGATGTAGAAACACCCCCGGATATTTGCTTATGAGAAATTTTTGTTTTACCTATTGAAATAGTGCGGGGATAAACGTCTTTATAATTTGATTTTGTAAATTATTCTACGCAAAAAGTTTGTCATTTTACTAAAAGTTGCTTCTCTGCTTTTTATTCAATAGTTTTTATAGAAAGAAAAACAGATTCTGGTGTTACTTAACAAATTATCAACATTTTTTTATCCTCTAAATTTCTCTGTTTTGCATATACTTACTTTGCAAAAAATACTGATTTTTTAATTCAAAATTATGGCACAATACGGACGCACCTGGTGGGGTGAACAATGGTTACATTCTTTAGACAGGATTGATTTTTCCAATCGTCTTCCCCGCGGCAAAAGCTATGCAAATAAAGGCATGGTATCATCGGTTACCATCAATGAAAATATAGTAAAAGCAAAAGTGAAAGGAAGCCAGCTTAAACCATATAGCATTACCATGATTGTACCCCCGTTTTTTGATGAAGAAAAAAATATTTTCATTGAAAATATTAAAAACAATCCTTTGGTAGTTTCGCAATTGCTTAACCGGCAACTGCCAAAGGAATTATTGGAAATTGCTGAAAAAAACAATATTAAAATTTTTCCGCAAAGCTGGCAGGATATTAAGCTAAACTGCTCGTGCCCTGACTGGGCCGTACCATGCAAACACCTCGCAGCAGTAATTTATACCATAGCAAATGAAATAGACCAAAACCCGTTTTTAGTTTTCAATCTTCACCGGTTTGACCTGGTGCAAGAACTCTCAGCACATCATGTACAATTACAGGATTTACAAACTGAAAATATTTTTTCCATAAAGGATTGTATAGCCAATAAAAAAATCATTTCTGCTAATAATGATAAAACAACCGACAAGCCCGATTTTTCGCTGATAGAAAATCTGCTTCCCACACTGCCTCTTTTATTTACCGCTAAACCACTTTTTTATGATGGTGATTTCAAAACTATCATTCAAAACCATTACAAGCGAAATTCAAAATATGAGCAAACTTATTTAGCCCAGTTGAAAAAAGAGAAACCGGTTTTGTCAAATGATTACCGTTATTATAATTACGCGGCATTGGCTTATGAAAACGGGGAACTGAGTTTTATTGCAAAAGATAGTGATGGAAATATTTATCCGGTAAAGAAAAATGGTCTGTTGATATTGCTGGCGCAAACCGAAAGCAAACACTTAGATAATTACCAGGCGTCATTTGTACTACTGTACCGCACCTTTCGATTTTGCAATATACTTGCAGAACGGGGCGCTTTACTTCCCCGATTATTTAAAGCGGATAAAGAAAATTACCGCATTCAATGGATACCCGCATTAATTAATGCCAGCGTAAAAAAAGTATTTGATGACCTGTTACCATGTTATCCTGATGATTTCATTCAAATAAGCAACCCGGCAGTTTCCCTAAAAAGGAAAATTACAAAAAAGAACACTCCATTATTGCCTGCAAAGCCGGAAGAAGCTATGGCATTGCTTTGCAGCTTTTTTTCCAATTCATCGGTACAGAATTGCTATAATAATGTTAGGCTGAGCGTTAAAACATCAGACAAGGAAGGATGGAAAATAAATGAATTGTTTTTTGACAATGCGCCGCAACGTTTTGTAAGTTTTTCTGAAAAAGAAATTCCTAATACGGTACAACTCTGGCTCAACCGTTTTTACATCAGCAAAAAAGATTACTCACCTGTATTACAAATTACTGAAGCAGAAAACAACAATGGCTTTGAAATGGAAGTACTCATTAAAGATAATAAAGCCCCGATGCAGCCGGTAGAAAGCCTTTTTGCTTTTATGAAAAATGATAGCGACAAACAATTTGCCGCATTGAAAGACCTGCAGTTGCTCACCCATTACCTTCCCGAATTAAATGATGCCATTAATTCCAAAGGGAAACAAAAATTAAAGTATAACTCACTAACATTTGCTGAAGTGCTCACGGGTATTCTACCTGCCATCCGTTTGTTTGGCATTCAAACATTATTGCCCAAAAGCCTTCAATATCTTTTGAAACCTCAGGTAACGATGTCGCTTAGTGCAAAAGCAGGAAATAAAAAATATTTTTCATTAAACGATCTGTTGAATTATGACTGGAAAGTAGCAATAGGTGACAACTTTTTAAGCAAAGAAGAATTTCTTAAACTGGCAAAACAATCATCAGGGCTGGTAAAGATCCGTGACCAGTATGTAATGATGAACCAGGATGAGATTGAAAAGGTTATTAAAAAACTTTCCCAGCCATCGGTTCCGCAGGTATTTACTTTATTGCAGGCTGCCTTAAGTGGCGACTATGAAGGAGCACCGGTACATATTGAGAAAAAGCTACAGGACAAAATTAATGGTATATTAAAAGCGGATGATACTCCATTGCCTTTACAAATGACGGCTCAATTGCGACACTATCAGCAGCGTGGATTTAACTGGTTATACAAAAATGCGCAATTAGGCTTAGGCTCCTTACTGGCCGATGATATGGGGCTTGGTAAAACAATTCAGATAATTACCGCGTTGCAAAAATTTAAAGAAGAAGGCACTCTGAAAAATAAGCCAGCGCTGGTAATAGCGCCCACCACCTTATTGAGCAACTGGAAAGCGGAAATAGAAAAATTTGCTCCCACGCTTAATGCCATCATATTTCATGGCGCTGGCCGCAAAACTGAATTTAACCAGGCTGATGTAATTATTACCACCTATGGAATTGCAAGAACTGAAAATGAACGATTATCCAAACAAAACTGGTATGCCTTGGTAATTGACGAGGCCCAAAATATTAAGAACGCTGAAACGGTACAGACGAAAGCCGTAAAAAAAATAAAAGCAGATATAAAAATCGCTATGAGTGGTACTCCCGTTGAAAATCGCCTGATGGAGTATTGGAGTATTTTTGATTTTACCAATCCAGGCTATCTTGGAAATACAAATTGGTTTAATGAAGAATATGCCCGGCCCATTGAATTAAACCAGGATAAAAAGCGATTAGAAAAATTCCGGAAAATTACTTCACCATTTATTATGCGGAGGGTAAAGACAGACAAAAGCATCATCAGCGACCTTCCTGCTAAAATTGAAAACAATCAATTCTGCAACCTTACCAAAGAACAGGCGGCTTTGTATAAAAGCATTACCGAAGATCTGATGCAAGAAGTGGAAGGTGCTGAAGGAATCAACCGCCGCGGTATTATTTTAAAACTGCTTACTATTTTAAAACAGGTGTGTAACCATCCTCTGCAATACCTGAAAAACGGTAATGATATAAAGCCTGAGCAGTCAGGCAAAATGATGCTGCTGCTTCAACTGCTGGAAACCATTTATGAAAACGGGGAGAAAGTACTCATCTTTTCTCAATACAAAGAAATGGGCAGCCTGTTGCGGACAGTGATACATGAACATTTCGGAAAAAAATCATTACAACTACATGGAGGCAATACCCGAAAAGAAAGAGATGAGATGGTACATTCCTTTCAAACCAATCCATTGAGTGATACTTTTATTTTAAGTTTGAAAGCAGGAGGAACAGGATTGAACCTTACTGCCGGCAACCATGTTATTCATTACGACCTTTGGTGGAACCCCGCTGTGGAAGCGCAGGCTACAGACCGCGCCTTTCGTATAGGTCAGCAAAAAAATGTGATGGTGCACCGAATGATAACCAAAGGTACCCTGGAAGAAAAAATTGATGATATGCTGAACAACAAAAAACAATTGGCCAACCTCACCGTAACCAATGGTGAAAAATGGATTGGCGAACTAAGCGATAAAGATCTAAAACAATTAGTTGCTTTGGGGGATTAAAATAATTTTTCGCTTCTCATAACACCCTTGCTGGTATTCATAAAACCTGAAAGCTAAAAATAGTTGAGGAACATGCTATTTGGAAAAATTACATGGTATCAACAATTCTTACCAGCATAATGGCTTGTTAACTGAATTCGAACAGGGATAGAAATTAATTACTGATGCAATAGAAAAAAAGAGGGAGATGTAGAAACACCCCCCGGATATTTGCTTATGAGAAAAATCTTCTAACGCAATAACGTAAACGAACATTTTGCAATGTTGAAGTTAGTAAAAAATTTGTTTTAATATGTACAGTTATTTTTTTTCTTTATTCACTTCAAATAATATTATTGCATAAGCACATTTTGGGTGTCCTCTTAATGGCCGTCTTTTTTATTATTTAAAATCCAAAGCGAATCCCCCATGATTCTTTTTATTTTTTTTGCATTTACTCTGGTAAAAATAAAAACGAATAAGAAAATCAAAATATGGCTCCTAATTTCTTAATTCAACCTCATTTTTTCAAATCATCTAAAACAGGAGCCTTAACCGCGCTTATTTCATTGTGCTCTTTATCATTAATTTGTTCAAAAATGGTTATCTTATTCTTACCTTTTTTCAACCAGCACCCTGGTAAATATAAAGTTTGCTGTGGGCCTACATTCCAATAGCGGCCAAGATTGTGGCCGTTTACAAATATGATTCCTTTGCCCCATTTGCTCATATCTAAAAATGTATCGCCGGTTTTTGCAATATTAAATGAACCGGTATAAACTACCGGATGATCTTTCACATATTTATTTGGATACGATTTTAAATCCGGCACCTGATCCATAGGAAATTGGTACATCTTCCAGCCACTTGTTATTTCTATACTATCAATTTTTACAGGGCTAATAATTCCTTTCAGGTTATGTATTATCTCAGCGCCATAATTGATTCTACCCATATTCTCGACTAAAATATCAAGTGTTCCATTAATGGGAATATCAATATCACAGGAATAATTTTTATAATAGCGATTCATTTCGCCCACTTTTTTTCCGTTTACATAGATTAAAGCATAATCTCTCAAACCTTTAATTGCTAGCTTACCATTTATAGGTTGGGAAAAATGTTTGCTGTATAATACATATCCATTCCCCTGGTTTAGGTCTTCAAAAGTTAATGGCTTATCACTTATTTCCGGTTTCATTTTTTCTTTTATCGCGAAAAGATCAACGGCCTTATTTAATTTGATGGAAGGAATTTCAATAACCGGAATGGGAGCGGGAATTGGCGGAATATTATAAGCAACATTTTTCACAAATAATTCACGAAGTGCTTTGTATTTGGGCGTAGCCCATCCTGCTTCACTTATAGGCGCATCATAATCATAACTGGTAATATCGGGTTGTATGTCGTGATTTGCATCATAATTAGCGCCACTTGTAAAACCAAAATTAGTTCCGCCATGAATCATATAAAAATTGAATGACACACCTGCTTTCAAATATTTTTCTGTTTGCGCTACCACACTTTCTGTCGATACTTTTTGAAAAGGTTCAGCCCAATGATCGAGCCAGCCGGGATAAAATTCTGCAACCATATATGGCCCTTCTCCATTATGATATTCATTTACTACTTTCTTTAAATTATCAATATTTTCTTCGCCATTTGCTGTTGGCAAAGCGCCGGAAATAGTACCACCATTAAACAACCAACTTCCATCGGAGGTGAATAAGGGAACATCAAATCCCGCATCAACCAATTGTTGTTTAATGGCAGCGCTATAGGCTTTATGATCTTTCAATGATATATCTTTTCGCTGCGCTACATAAGAGCCAAATTCATTTTCTGCCTGCACCATTATAATGGGGCCCCCATGTGTAATCTGTAAATTTTTAACTTGCGTAGCAAGTTTATTAATATAGATTTTGCACGAATCTAAAAAAGGTTGATTATAGGAGCGAATCACTAATGACTTTTCTTTTTGCAACCACCATGGATAACCGCCAAATTCCCACTCAGCACAGGCATAAGGACCGGGCCTCAATATTACCATTAAACCTTCTTCGCCGGCTAGCTTAATGAATTCTGCGATATTTTTATTCCCGATTTTGAAATCCCAAACTCCGGGCGATGTTTCATGATAATTCCAGAATACATAAGTGGCAACGGTATTTAAACCCATTGCTTTTATCATTTGCAATCGTTGTTTCCAATAGGCTCTTGGCACTCTTGCAAAGTGCATTTCACCTGAATGGATTTGGATGGGTTTGCCATCGTAAAGAAAATTTCCATCTTTTATTTCAAAGGTGTGCTTTTGCTGAGCGAAAGAAGCAGTAGTTGTTATTAATAAGAAAAGGAAAAGAGTTGCTTTCTTCATATTATTCCTGATCTCTTTTAAAAAGTACTTCATATACTATATTTTTTCTTTTTCAGGATAATTATCCATAACAAAATAATCTCTGATTTTTTAATAACATGCTTTTAGTATTTCACATTAATTTATTACCGCTCACAATATCAACTTCCCTTTGCCTAATAAAATATTATGCATCAATGCACCTTGGGCGTATGGAGAAGGCGGCATTGGCGGCACTTTAATTTCTTTATTTGTAATTATTTCCACCTGGTGCCCTTCTTGCTTTTGCTCTGCTGTTAACCAAACAGCAGCATCGCCATTCCAATGCTTTACTTTATCGGAAGCATTTAATTTCAATTCAAAACTATGCTTGCCGGGTTGATTGATTTTATAAGAATAACTTGCCCAACTTCCTTTTTGCTTTTGAACCGTCGGTTTAATGATTTGGCCATCAACAGTCAAAACAATTTCAGGAAAATCTTTGCCACCATTTGAGCTATCAGGATTCAGAAGCACAATATACCTGGCTGTTAAAATGTTTTCATTTAAATTTATATTAGTCGTAATGGCATTATTATTAAAAATATTTTCTTGATTTACCAAAGCCAATTGCTCCTGTTGATGATCTATTTCTAAATGATCAGCCTGAACATCTTTTTTATCAATTTTAACCGCCTGTGCTATTGCCGGATTGAGCAACTCAACATTATTATTATTGTTAAGCAGATGGAGGTTATAATGATTAACATCCTGGCTGATTATTTCAAAGTCGGCGCCTGCAAGCAAAGGTCTTTTGGCATCTTTCAAAGGATATACTTCATAGATCGCAGCTTCGTATCCTTGCAACGGAAGTGTAATGGTAGCGCCGGCTGCATAAAGATTTGGCGAGATCCAGTGTGTAGGATAAGTTCTTTCCAATACGAGCGAGCAGGCCGAATCGGCCATGCCTTTTGAAGGATCAAGCTTAATGGTGATTTGCTGAGGCTCCATAAGAGGATTACGAACAGCGACAATACCACTGTCTTTTTTAAAATGCACATAGGCGTAAGGCTCACCTTTTGTAGGATCACCACCTGTCATATATGTTTTGTTTAAAATAGGGAAGCGATCTTTTGCCCATTTCAATGATTTACTCAACACCTCCCATTCTTTTGGATTCAGCAAGTCGGGAGAAATATACATCTCATACATACTCACTCCTCTTCCAAAGTAAAACATACCATCATTGGCAAACTTATCAAGTGGATCATCTTCGCCGCCCAGCCTTTCAAGGTTTCCTTTAATAACACCATGCGTCATCAGGTTGCTTACAGGGAACCAAATATCCTGGTTATGAAAATCATCATAAAGCACAAAATCTTTATAAGTGATCGCACCATCCCTTTCATTTACAGAAGGCACATCGGCATATCCGTAATCCTGGCCCTGCATCCATATTTGGTTCGCATATTTCAACCACCATGGACTCATCCAGGTACCGGAAGTAATATTCAGGTATTCATTGGGGTTGATAGCTCTTACGGCTTTACATTTTTCAATAACACTTTCCATAGCTGGACGGCGCGAATGATATCCTAAAGCATGACCGCTTCCTTCTTCGCTGGAAGAAAATTGAATACCATCCCACTTAAAATAACCAACTCCTTCCTTAGCAAGATCAGTAGTTCTTTTTTCAAATAAAGCGCTGTATTTCGGCCCGGCAATATCCATCATCTCATCATTAGTTGTAGTTCCTACAGTCTCATACCCATGTGTTTTCATCCAGTTTATTCTTCTCATCCTGAATGAATAGCCACCTGTTGGTCCAAACCAAATACCCAATGTAGTACCCAATGGTTTCAATGCATTTACAATTGGTTTTACGCCATGCGGAAAAGTTTTGGAGCGCATCTTCCAATCGCTTTCATAAATATCCCATCCATCATCCAGTACAAAAGCATCCAGTTGAATACCATATTTATCAACCATATTTTTTTTGAATAAATCAATGATATTCAAAATGTTTTTTTCATTCATAACATGGGTTGGTTCCACACCCGGATATTCCGGCGAGCGTAAATCATACCAACTATTATAAAGTGTAAAGGGCTTGTTATGGGCAACCCTGATATCTGGTAAATAATTAAAGAACCAATCTTTCACATAATGATCAGGAGCTAATCCTTCCACCACCCAATTACTTTCCACCCAATCTTTACGCACAACCTTTCCCATTAATTCACGGCAACGAAGGTTTAAATTATTGCCATCCCGCTTTACTTCATTTGTAGCAGCCGGATATTCGATGCCGAAAAAAATTCCGCCGTTTTTAAAATCAACTGCACAGGGCTGGCCAAATTCTCCTTTCTTGATAATACGGTAGTTTTCCTGCTGTGTAGTATTGTTATTTTGAACCGCCTGGTAATCGTTACTGCTTTCCTGCCGTATCATATAAACATCTTTGGTATTAGCGGAAATATCTCCAATATTACCTTTTCTGGAAACAAATGCTTCCAGCCAGTTTTTCTGAAGTAAAGTATCCTGCAAAGCAATTTTTCTTTTGCTATAAAATTTACCAGGCAGCAACTGGTAAGTAATTTTTAATTGTACTGTATTGCTATTATCAAAAGGAGTAAAATATAAATTCAGTTCTTTACCATCATCATTAATGACCTTAACATCATAACGAACATATTTATAATCCTTCTTAGTAAAATTGACTTGCAAGTCGCCATTAAACTGCTTGCCGGGAGCGCTCCAGTCGGTCCACATCATTTGCAAAGCAAAGTCGCCATCTGTGTAAACACCATGATTATTATTGTGATATTCAGCAAGCCATGCTTTATTACCCATTAATTCATCACCATGCAGTAC
>DATCMY010000588.1:0-11614 GCA_036565505.1 Hanamia sp. | reverse complement strand
CAGCTTCTATACAGTATTGAAAAGAACTTATCAATCCTATTCATTCGTGACACACCAAGCCAGGGCCAGGTTTGCTGGTAAGAAATAATTCTTTGCTGAAAGGCTTCCAGGGTGGGGACTTCTGTTTCAAAAGTAATTGATGTGTTCAATATATAAGGAGCATAAATATCCAGTATGGAAGATGCATCCGAAGGTTTGGCAAACCGGATTGTATTCATAAAATAAATGTACAATACACTGGTTAAAGAAAGAAAATAAATTTACCCTGAGTAGCCTGGTATCTTTATGAAAAAGAAATGTTGAGAAAAAACCAGGCACCTGTGAGCGTAATTAAAATAGCAAAATACCATAACCATCGTTTGCCGGTTAAGATGGAGATGGCAGAAATAGCAATGGCAATTTGAAAAAGCGTTACTGCACGGGAAAGAATAACATGTTTATCCAAATATACCTGTGATCTGTTTTGAAAGTCTTCAGCAATTTTTTTGATAGACTGTTGTTCTGTTTTATATTTTTCTATCAGGGCGGTATCTTTTACAGGATTAATTGTCGCTACTTCTGCCTTTATGCCTTTCGCCTGGTAATAAGCCCATTGGTCGGAAGCTTTTATTTGCTGTATGAGTGCTTCATTTGAATAATGCCCGGCCATAAGCCCTGCAATAGCAGCCAGTACAGCCATGAACGCTGTGGATATCGCCAGGTACATTGACCATTTTTTGCCTTCTTTTGCACGCTCATTTATTTCCTCGTGCAGGTGTTCTGTTGGTATTTCAATTTCTTCCACTTTTTATTTTTTTTAAAGATAGAATTTTAAAGCATTAAAATTATTGGTTCCTGGTAATTATTGTCCAGCGAAAGTCAACCTTTAAAAATTATCCGGATCAAACGCTTTTTAGCAAATAAACAATAAGAAACACGCTGACTAAAAAAATAAATGCAGTAAGCACCGTTAACAGTAATGATGAATGTTTGTATTCTCCTTCATTCAATTGCTTTTCCGAATGCTTATATCTTACGTAGGACAGCACGGATGTAACCGTTCCTACGGCTACCAAAACGATTCCAAGGATGCCTGAATATCCTGTTTGATGAATGACGTTTTCTTTTCCCAATATGAGGGAAATTTGCTTTACAAATAATGAGAATTTCTCCACTACGAAGCCAAATGCCATTATGCCAATGCTGGTGCGTACCCAGGCTAGAAAAGTGCGTTCGTTGGCTAAGTGATCACTTGCATTGCCTTTCTTTTTTATTTCATCCATCTTCAAAATTATTTATTAATTGGGATTATTCAATTGATTCAGTTTGTTTACCTGTTAATAATACCAAAATTCAAATCTGGTAATTAAAATGATCCTTATAAAAAGTTTTTTAATCGTTAATTGTTGTTTTTAGTAACCAGGTTTTCACATAATCGTTTATCAGCAAATTTGTAGCAATAAAAAAACATAATGTTGACACAATAACCAGACCCGGTATTTTGGTAAAGCCTGTGAAACCAATTGCCAGCATTAAACAAACAGCTATTATGTCTGCGAGTAAAACATATAACAAGGTTTTGCTGATGGGTTCTTTATAAAAACGTTTTTCGGTTCTTATAACAGGTATAGAAGCGATGGTGGAGAAAAATAAACAGGCAAAACCAAATGAATTAAATCTGGCAGGATCGGTTAAGCCAAACATTGATTTAGCAGCAAAAAACCATGTAATGCATTCTGCAAAAAGCAACAGGCCTATCAGTACACCTTTTTTAATGAGTGGCCTTATATTCCAGGTGGCGGGTTTGCGGCTCCAGCTTACTTTATCAATGGATAATGCCAACACTACAAAATCAATCATAAACAACAGCATGACCATATCAAGAGTAGATACAACAAATTGTTTGGTAATAATAAAAGATACGCAAACAAATAAAATAGTTTGAATGGTTTTAGCGATCTTGTTTACAGTATAGTTGGCAATACGTATGTGTATGTTCCGGCCCACGCGTATCAGTTCTAAAATTTGTTGTAATCCTGCTTTTAGCAAAATAATACTGGCAGCCTGTTTGGCAACATCAGTGGCATCCTTTACTGCAATACCTACCTCTGCCTGCTTTAGCGCAGGTGCATCATTTACACCATCACCGGTCATACCTACAATTTGATTTTCATGTTGCAGGCTTTTTACAATATTGAATTTATCTTCAGGCAACACTTCTGCAAATCCATTATGAGTGTGTATAATTTCAGAACTGGCTTCAGCCAACTTCATTTGTTCCCTAAAACCTGTCATGGAAACCACATTGTTTCCTATACCTACCTGCATGGCAATTTCTTTACCAATAGGCAGGGCATCGCCTGTAAGCATTTTAATGTCTATGCCCAAATCTCTAATGGCAGCAAGCATTGCAGCAGCATCCTCCCTTGGTGGATCAAAGAGTGCGGCTATGCCAGCCATTTCAAAATTCCGCTCCTTTTCCGCAATAGCAACGGCAATCGTTTTAAATCCTTTGTGCGCCCATTCTTCCACTGTTTTATCGAATTCAATATCTGTAAGTCCGCACATATTTTTTATGGCTAAAAATGCGCCTTTGGCTATAATCAATTGCTTATCCCTGTAAGTTACTTTTGCTTCTGTATGTTTAATGATGGCATTAAATGGGGTAAAACTTTCTTGTTGAAAGTCTGGCGGTATCAATTTTTGTTTTTCTGCTTCCCGGATAAATGCAAGGTCAATAGGATCATTATCTGCTTTAACGGAAGCCATTGTGCCAAACATCACTACATCAGTTGGAGAAAAGCGGGAAGTAGCTAACGTTTGCTCCAGCGATAATTCATTTTTAGTGATAGTGCCTGTTTTATCAATGCAAAGAGTGGTAAGGGTTGCGGCATCTTCAGTAGCACTCAGCCTGCTTACGAGCAATCCATTTTCAGCCAGTTCGTTTGATCCTTTTGCCATACTAATGGTAAACATTGCGGGAAGTCCTACCGGCACGGCGGAAACCATCAGTAACAGTATTAAGGGTAAAACAGTAAGCAAACTCTGGCCGCCAATCAACCCGATGACAGACGTAATGATTAGCACCGAAAGAACAGCAATGAACAGCAGTCTCACAATTTTGGCTACCACTTCTTCCATGTGCATTTTATGACTTGCCGTCATCACCAGTTTAGCGGTTTTGCCATAAAAAGATCGGGTGCCGGTAGCCGTTACCATTGCTGTGCCTTCGCCTCCTTTTACTATAGAGCCTGCATAAAGTGTATCACCTTGTTTTACTTCAATCAAAGCAGTTTCTCCTGTAAGGGCCGATTTATCAGCTTTTATTTCTCCCTCTGTTAATTGCATATCTGCCGTTAAAAAATCTCCCATTCTTATGCGGACAATATCACCGGGCAATAATTCTTTAGAAGCTATTTGCAGCCAATTGCTATTCCTTAACACCCTTACCATTACCTGCAATTGCTGCTGTAAAGCTGCCACTGTTTTAGCAGCCTTTTGTTCATTAATAAATCCAATCAAAATATTAAAGATCAGCAACACAAGTATCACCCAGGCATCAAAGGTTTTGTGAAGTAAAAAAGAAATAATAACCGTTGCTTCCAGCATCCATGAGGTTAATCCCCAAAAGTGCCGGGCTAATAAGATGATTGCGGGAGTTGGCTTTTCCTTTACTTCATTAAAGCCATATTGCTTACGGAGTGGATCAATGACTGCGTCCAGCAGCCCCGTTTTTAAATCAGTAACGGGCAGGTCAACTGTTGCTTTTGTCGTTATATTATTTTCGTTACCTGCCATGGCTTTTTACCAGTGATAGTGAAATGATTGCTTATGTAATTAAACCAAACTAAATGTATTACAAGAAGTAGTTGTGTATCCAGGTTTTGTTGCCAGGTAAGCTTCCATTGCCTCTACTGCTTTAATGGTTAGATTTTGCCTGTTGCTGCCTGATTTTTCAGGCACCCCCTGCATAGTAACAAATGCAGCCAGGTATTTTTTTTCTTTTATCAGAACATCATCGCCAATAAATATTTGCTGAATACGATGACCTTTTGGATTTTCAATCCTCATTTTTACATGAATGCCCATGCATCTTTTTATATATCCACCCATTTGTTTCATCGGCTTTGCCGAAAATGTTCTTTCCAGATTTTCTTCCAGCATCTTTATTATTTCTTCTCCTGTTAATTCTACGGTAGAAACATAGGGGTTCATGGGAATAATATTGTATAAATCCCATTTGGTGATGGCGCCAACAGCCACAGGCACTCCATATCGCCAACCATTTGAAAATGCAATTTCTGCATTGCCTATTGTTTTAATGGCAGATAGTAAAAGATCATCCATTGTTGACGCAATTGTATTATATCTATGCAATACAATTTCTGAATTACCTAACTCTTCCTGCATTAAATATTGAAAAGGTTCCATGATACCTGTCACCAGGTTTTCAATCTCTTTATTTGGCTTAACCCTTGTATCTACGTTTATCAATTCATAGTTATAGTCAACGATTTTCTTTTGTTCAATATTCAGTTCCAGGTTTCCTACAAAAGAACCATGACAACCGCATTGAATGACGATGGTATCATTGATGTTAATGGCTTCGTATAAACGGTTATGTGTATGTGCGCTTAAACAAATATCAACACCGTCAACGCGGGCTATCATGTCTACATCCTGTGGAAATCCATTATGAGAAAGAAGGATAATAAGGTTAGCTCCTTCAGCTTTTACCTGTTGGATAAATATGGGTAGTTCCTTTGATCCATCTGTAATCTTTAATCCCTCACTAAAATGCTGAGGCATTGTTTTATCAATGATATTGGAACAAATACCAATCACTGCTATTTTGAGGTCTTCAACATCCACTATAAGGTAGGGTGGAAGAAAAAGCGTGTTATCGTCCTCGTTATAAACATTGATTCCTAAAACCGGGTAATTTAATTCGCCGGCAAGTTTTTTTAATTGTTCAGGACCATAAGCAAAATCCCAGTGGCCTACCATAGCACTAAATCCCATTTTATTTAATATGGGAAGAATGGCTTCACCTTTGGATTGCACCAATGGTAAGGTACCATGAAATGTATCTCCGCCATCAAACAATAAGGTATTGGGGTTTTTATTGCGAATATCCTTTACGATTGAACCAATCCGGGCATAGCCTCCTACTGTTGATACGATTTCTTTGCCACCTTTATAAAATAATTCCGGATGTGGTTCCAGGTAACCATGAACATCATTTAAATAAGCGATTGATAATTTCATTTGTATAATTTGATGGTATTATTCCCAGCCCCATTTTTTAAAAATAGCATGAGCCTGTGGCGAAAGTAGAAACTGTACAAACTGCTGCGCTTCTTTCTTCTGCGTGGTAATAGTTGTAATAGCAATAGGTGTGCCCCTGTATAGTGTTTGGGCGGCAGGGATTTTTACTAAGTCAGTTACCTCTTTTAACCGGTAATGCCAGGAAGCGTAAATAATAATTGCGTCATAATCAGGGTTACTTTTCCATTCTTTAATTGCCAATGCAGTATTAGGGAAAGACTTCTTAATATTTTTCTGAATGCCTCCGATAAGATTTTGTTTGCCGGCCAAATCCTCCCACATCCCCAATTGCCCGGCTCCATTTACATCAAGAATGCTGACACCGGGCTTAGTTAAATCTTTTAAGGAAGTAATTTTTTTTGGATTGTCTTTGCGCACCAAAATGCCCGCCGCTCTTTTGTATAATTCAGTCCGGGTGACGCTGTCTATCATTCCCGGATGTTGCATTGCAAATTGTGTAAGCATATATTCTGCTCCGCCAAAAACCAGATCCGCATTTTGTTTGGCCTGCCCGATCCATTCTGCATCAGGACCCGCTATTACTTTTACCGGGATAGTAGTTTTGTTGGCAAATACAGTGGCACATTCCTGCATAGCTGCTGCCGGGCCACCGGGCCCATAAACATATAAAGTATCTGTTTGAGCTTGTAGTATTCCGGAAATACTAATAGTTATCAGGAAAATAAAAATGCTGGCCTTCATTTTATTTTATTTGATTTTAGAAAAGGTATGTAAAATATATTTAGCAAAATTCTGCAATATTACGGATGCACAACCGCCCAACCCTGGGATTGCCTGATAATGATTTCCCCATTGCCTGATGGCACGTAAGAAATAAAAGGCCATAACTCATCTTTACTTATTTTCTTTTCACGCATCGTATTTTCACATTGGGCAAAAAGAACCCCTTTGTTTTTAAGTTTGAGTAATAAAGTGTCAAAATGATTCGATTTTTTGAATAACTCGACCCCTTCGCCAAAGGCAATTAATTCTACCTTCAATTTCCCTTTTAAACGTGGGTCTTCCAGGGCATTGTTGATATTTCGCAACACTGCTTTCATTTTTTTATCGTCCGACTGATTTAAAATGTATAAAGCTTTGTATTCTTTTAAAGTTGCTTCTGCTCCGTGAAAATTAGTGCTGCCTGCATTTTGCTGACTATAGCCCATGTGGCTTATGCCCAGGCAGATAATTATAAGTGCCCATTTTATTACTTTCATTTTCTTTCTTTTAGTTGTTATTATAGTTAAGTCTTTAAAAATCTTAATAGCTATTCCGGGTGTTACTCAAAAATCGAACCGTTCATTAAGGGAAGTTGAGATGGATTAACAGTCACCGGTAAAATCATATTTAATCTATCTCTGTTAATTCAGCATCCGTAAATAAGTTTTTGTATCATAATCCTCCATTCCATTATTAACTTTTATCAATTCACCTTTTTCATTAAAAATAAATGTGACAGGAATGCCATCGGTATTGAATATGGCAGGAAGTTTTTCTGTGGGATAATAAACGGGTACCTGTATTTTATTATTAGTGACATACTGTTTTGCTACATCAAAATTATCATCTAATGAAAGCATTACAAATACCGTCTTTTGCTTGTCAACTTTACTGTATAGCGATTCAATGGAAGGTATTTCTTTCTTGCAAGGCGGGCACCATGTTGCCCATAGATTTACAAAAACTTTTTTACCTTTTAAATCTGCCAGGTTCATACTATTGCCATCCATACCCATCACTTTAAAGGAAGGCAGGGATTTTGCAATTGCAGCAGGTGCCTTTTCGGTAGTTGCTGTTGTTGTTGCAGCTGCGTCGGTTTTGGTTTCATTGGGAGTATTTGAGCAGGCGGCAAATACGGTAAGTGCTAGCCCGACGAATGCGATTAATTTCATTTTCATTTTCTTTGTTTCTTTTTAGTAGTGATTTATTTTAGTTTATAATTATTCTTATGTTATTATTTTATTTATAAAACGAAGTGAAGTAAGTGCAATTGAAAGCCCATAAACAATATGAATCACCAGGCTTGGAAGGATGGTTTTGGTAAAGTCCAATTTCCAGGGAGTGACATCGTTAAACAAAGAAGGAAGTAGCAATGAGTTTATCAAAATGTAAAATACAGCACCATATAAAGCTCCTAAAAGGAGGCGGGGAATACGATGATGAAAAGATTTTAATAAAAGCAGCAAGGGGATGGCTTTGATCCAACTAAGTATAAAATGCTCTATCACAAACAAAGCAACCCGGATACCGGGAGGAAAATTTCCAAAAAAAAGTTGAATGGTTTTTTCCCCGTATTCATTGATTCGCATACCCGCCATAGAGAATAATAAGGCAAAAGGTATCATGGCAATAGTAGCAATGGATCCGGAGCGCAATGCTTCCCGCATAAACTGCTTTATTAAAAATGGGTCTCTTTTTTGTTTTAAACTATATGTTTGTTGATTTCTTATTATCATTTGCCAGGTTATTAAATATTGAATTGACCTTATCAATCTTATTCAGAAAAAGGAAAAGCCGTCTCCTCTTAAACTAACAAACAAATGAAATGATTAATGGAATATCCATATTTTATGGTTTAAACAAATAATGAATGTTGTTTTAAAATCCAAATCGTTTAAAGCAGATCTTTCAGTTGCTTTATAAAATCAGGAGTATTATAACCCGCCATGCCTTCATGCTTCAATACTATTTTGCCTTCCTTGTCAATAACAATAGTAGTGGGTAAGGTGCCACTAAAAATTTCATTGGGTATATCTCCCGAAGGGTAGTATAAGGGAATAGTAAAATTATTCTTCTCAAGATATTGTTTTGCTTTTGACTGGTCATCGTCTTCATTAATAAAAAGGAAAACAAACCTGTTATCATTTTTTAGTTTCCCGTACAACTCTTCTAAAGAAGGCATTTCGGCCCTGCATGGCGGACACCATGTTGCCCAGAAATTAATGAACACTACCTTGCCTCTTAATCCGGCTGTAGTAGAAGTATTACCTGCGGAATCTGTAAAGTAAAAGGGAGCGCTTTCTGGTAAATTATTTACACCTTCCTTTTTTATTTCAGCTTTAAACAGGCCAACAGATACTAATTGCTGTAACACCCACGATTTTGCACCCGGACTGAAAATCATGAGTAGAAGGAAAACGGTAAGCAAAATAGTTAGTCCGTTTTTTTTAAGGGCGCTGTATAAATTTTTAAAACTCATAAATTATATTGAATTAATTGTTGTAATTAATAAAGCATTATATCATATTGAATAAACCTGGCTATGAAATTTGCTGTTATTATTTCTTTCTTTCCATGATAAAATTAGTTCAAAGCAATGATGCAAATTGAAGTGGGGGAGAAAGAGAAATAAAATTTAATCAAATAAGCAAACTACAATTTTGCAGAAAGAGTGGGAGTGAAGATGGATAGGATATTGCTAAAAAATGATACTTATAATCAATGCCACTTAAGAAATCTCTTGAGGTAAGACCCGCCTTCTGAATATTATTTGCAGGTGATAAAGGAGCGGGTAATTTATGCTGCAGCGATACTCCGGGTTTTACAGGAACCATTTTATTATTAGCCGCAAAGCAATAATCCGAACCGCTATAATCAGCAATATTATTTTCGTTAATATTGGTTTGATTGGTTCTTATTGCAGATGAAATATTGGGAACAGAATTGTTTTCCAATAACCTTTTTAATGGACAGGAAAAAACCAATACCATTACAGCAAGCGAAAGTATTATGGCTGAATAAATTTTAGCCTTACCGGATGTGTGAATTGTATTTGCGCTTGAGTGCATTTCTACAAAAGAAACTTTTTGTTTTAAAATAAATACATTTGATGGTGATAATTCGGTGTTAAAAAGTATGGAGATTTTTATAAAATATAGCCATAACTTCATGCAGGCTATTCATAAATAAAGGCTGCGCAGGATTTAGCCAAAAAGTAAATTAAGCAGACCATTTTTATGGTCAAAATGTATAATTCTGTAATTATTATCAGCCAGGATTTTTTGTTATTATTAAATTTTGATAACAATCAAAAATAAATTTATCTTGAGTCTCCTTAATCATTGCTGATATTTAAAATAATACACCATGAATTCCCGTAGAAAGTTTATACAAAATTCGGCTTCCATTGTCGGTGGCAGCTTATTGGTTTCTGCAATCAATAACCAGGCCTTTGCCATTTTTAAAAACCGCATTTCTCCAAATGATCAATTAAATATAGGAGTGATCGGAGTTAATGGAATGGGCTGGGCCGATGCTACAGCAGCCATAAAAATACCCGGAGTCAATTTAATTGCTATATGCGATATAGATAAAAATGTGCTTGATCGCCGTATGAAAGATCTTGCCAAACTAAATGTGGATGCCTCAAAAGTAAAGACCTACGGTGATTACCGGAAACTGCTCGATAATAAAGAGGTAGATGCTGTAATAATAGGAACTCCTGACCACTGGCATGCTTTAATTATGATGGATGCATGTGCTGCGGGCAAAGATGTGTATTGCGAAAAACCTGTTGGCAATTCTATAGGAGAATGCCGGGCAATGGTACAGGCGCAACAACATTATAATAAAGTAGTGCAGGTAGGCCAGTGGCAGCGCAGCCAGCAGCATTTTAAAGATGCAGTTGATTTTGTACAAAGTGGCCAACTGGGTAATATACGTACTGTAAAAGTATGGTGCTACCAGGGATGGATGAAACCTGGACCTGTAGTGCCGGATACTGCACCACCCAATGGTGTGGATTATACAATGTGGCTGGGGCCTGCTCCAACGCGGCCTTTCAATTCAAGCCGTTTTCATTTTAATTTTCGATGGTTCTGGGATTATGCCGGGGGACTAATGACAGACTGGGGCGTTCATTTACTAGACTATGGTTTGCTTGGAATGAAGTCGCCGATTCCAAAATCCATATCGGCGTTGGGTGGCCGCTTTGCCTATCCTGAACTGTATGAAGAAACGCCCGACACACTTACTACCTTGTACGAATTTGACGGCTTTAATATGGTATGGGATTCTGCAATGGGCATAGATAACGGCTCCTACAACCGCGACCATGGCATTGCCTATATTGGTAACAACGGAACGCTTATTCTAAATCGCGGCGGTTGGGAAGTGATTGAAGAAAAGAATAGTAAAAGCAAAGTGAGCAAGCCTTTTGTGGCGTCATCAGATAATGGCGTAGATAAGCACATGGAAAATTTTGTGAGTGTGGTAAAATCAAGGAAAATAGAAGAACTCCATTGTCCTGTGCAGGCAGGCGCTCATGTAGCTACGGTTGCCCAGATGGGAAACATTGCTTACCGCAGCGGGAAGAAGTTAGAATGGGATGCGGCAAAGGAGCAATTTACTGATGAAGCAATCAACAGGCAATACCTGATGAAGGAATATCATAACGGGTATCAATTGACCCGCATTTAATAAAACATAAAATTATTTATCACTTCAGATTTGCACCCAAATTGATAAATAATTTTTATTACACTTTTTTTATACAGAAGGATACAAATCTAATTCCTTAATTGCATGCTATGATTATAACTTAATAAATTCAACCCTCCGGTTGAGTGCTTTATTAGTGCCATTATCATTTGGCGCAATCGCCTCCTTTTCTCCTTTACCATCTGTTTCCATTCGTGCCGCATCAATGCCAAATGTAGTGCTGAGTTCATTCTTTACGGAAGCTGCCCTGCGTTTGGAAAGATCAAGGTTTGCATCATCACTGCCATCGCTATCGGTGTGGCCTACAATTTTTATACGCACGTCAGGATTATCTGTCAGCACCTGGGCAATTCCCTTGAGGGTGCCGTAAGACTCAGGTTTTATCACATCTTTATTTACATCGAAATAAATACCGTAGGTAATTAGTTTGCCTTCGGTGATGAGTTTGCTGCGCATATCAGGAGCAGCGTTTGTTATTTTAATATTAGAAATATAAGAACCACAGGATGCTCCTCTATAGAGTTTGAAACACAAACGGGAAAATTTGGTGTCTTCGTAAATATTTGTTGGTACATCTAATACCTTCCCCCCAAGATGATATATCCGAACCCGACGGTTTTGAATCCATACAATTACATGGTTTAATTTTTCCTCTTTGACAAGGTTGATAGCAGATGAACCTGTAAGTATCTCATTAGTTCCTTTTTTATATCCTTTAGTTTCCCATAAAGTTTTTGCAATTGTTACATGTAATCCATAAGATCCCGGATTACCATTTTTATCCATTTCACTATGCTTGTCTTCACCAAATAACACTAAATCAGCAGCATATCGGCCGCCTGCTTTTTTAGGAACTATATCAAAT
>DATCMY010000587.1:0-4853 GCA_036565505.1 Hanamia sp. | reverse complement strand
TTCTATCGGCATAATACCATCTAAGATTTCAACGTAGTCCTTTGGACTACTTATTAAATCAAGATGGTATTACAAATGATGTCAAAAAAGGAGCATACATCTCTGCATGCTCCCTTTAATCATCTTATAAAAATCTTATTTAAAATCTTCATCCTTTAAGCCACTGTTTATTTTTACATCTTTTACTTCAAGGTGAATCTCTACATTCTGCGAAATGGTTTCTGAAGAAGGAAACATAATACCATTTACTTCTTTATAATCGGCAAAACTGATAGAGCCAGGTGCATCACCGGTAGTAGTTTCTCTACGTAATTTTAATCCGGTGGCTGCGTCGAAATATTCTTTTGAACTGACGCCGGAAGGAGACATTAGGCTTACTACATAGGCATCCTTTCCATCAATATTATCCATATCCGGCGCCAGCGACATCTGGTAACCGGGTTTTGAATAATCCAATTCAGGGAAAGGCACCGCTTGTTCTTTAATCTTTTTCCCGGTAGCATCATCCACAGGCTGCGACTGACCCATGGAAGACATGCTCACACTATCTCCCTTAACCAAGGTTTTTTGAACCATAGTATTGGAGGCAGTTAAAGAAATGGCTTGAAGTATATGATCTGGCGCTTTATATTTATATTCCAATTTTATATCCTGCCCCTGCACATTGCCTGTGGCTGTGTAAGAAAAATCTTTGATGTCTTTTATTTTATCTGCACCACCGATGGCTTTTAAATAAGTATTGATCACGTTAGCAGGAGTCATTCCCTGTGGCACAGGTTTAAGCGGCGCTCCGGAAAATGTATTGTTGGAAGGATTAATATCGGGGTAATCATGATTTGGATCAATGATAATCTTTTTTATTTTGGAGGTTGATGGATATTGGAAAGTCCATTTACCACCACGTTGCCATATTTCCACCGGCAGGGTGAGCGAGTCTGTTTTACCATTATCCAGTTCAATACGCAACGGCACTGGTAGCACCATTTGCTCATTATTCACCACGGTAATTAATGCACCTTTTGCGGGATCATTATCAACATATTTTATGCCGGTAACGCCCTGGTCAAGTTTTGAATTGGTTAAAAACCATCCGCGCCAGAAATAAGAAAGGTCTTCACCACTCACATTTTCCATGGTTCTGAAAAAATCCCATGGTGTAGGATGTTTAAAGGCCCAGCGGTCAATATAGGTCCTGAAGGCAGAATCAAAGCGCTCCACTCCAAGAATGTGGTAACGCAGAATATCAAGCCCGGTACCGGGTTTACCATACGCCGCCATTCCTAAAAAGTTTTGCTGTGTTACATCCGGAATGGTCATTATAGCATCAGCACCTTTTCTAAACATAAAAGGAGCCATTTTTTCTATATCACTTTTCCTGTCGAATTCTCCATGGTTAAAAACTTTAGTATCCACACCATTAATGAATGTATTAAATCCTTCATCCATCCAGGGATATTTTCTTTCATTGGAACCCACGATCATCGGGAACCAGTTGTGGCCAAACTCATGATTTGTAACGCCCCATAAACCGCCGCCTTTGCTTTTCCATGAACAGAAAACAATACCCGGGTATTCCATTCCACCTACAATACCTGCCACGTTGGTTGCAGAAGGATACGTAAATTCAAACCATTCTTTAGAATACAATTCAATAGCGCCCTTTACAAACTCAGTTGATCTTTTCCATCCCTGATCTGTTGCACTTTCAACAGGATAAACAGATTGGGCCAATGCTTTTTTGCCGCTAGGTAAATTAATGCGTGCGGCATCCCATACAAAAGCTTTGGATGCGGCCCATGCTACATCACGGGTATTGTTACAAACAAAATGCCATGTAAGAGTTGGTTTATTGGGATGATAAGATGTGCCGCTTAATTCATCGGCGCCAATAATGGTAACTGTTTTATCACTTTTCTTTGCCTGGCTAAGGCGATTCAAAACAGCGGGCGTTAGCACTTGTGCAGGATTCTCCAACTGGCCCGAACCTACTACCACCAGGTTGGATGGAGCAGTAATAGTATAATCAATATTACCATATTCAAGATAGAATTCACCAGCGCCGAGATAAGGCAAAGTATTCCATCCTTCTATATCATCATACACGCACATGCGGGGAAACCATTGCGCTATTTCATAGACCCATCCGTTTTTTGTATCCAGTCTTCCCATGCGGTCTGTTCCGTATTGAGGCACCGAAAATTCATAATTTATTTTTATTTGCATTGTTCCGGATTTTGCTGCCAATGTCTTAGGCAACCAGATTTGCATACGCGTATCAGAAACCGTGTATTTTGCTTTGGTAGTAACGCCGTTCATTACTACATCAACAGAATTTAATTCGTCTCCTTTCGTAAATGCCCTGTTGGCCCAGCGGCCGCCTGAAACAAGTGTGGTAGCTTGCGCGCGGCTGTCTTCCCTGTAAATATTCTGATCGAGTTGCAACCAGAGAAACTTCATGGCATCGGGACTGTTATTTTTATAAGTAATCACTACAGATCCTTTCACCAAATGCTCCGCTGTATCCAGAGAAGCTACAATTTTATAATCGGCCCGGTTTTGCCAATAAGCTGGGCCCGGTTGCCCGCCGGCGCTTCGGTATTCATTACCATTGGAAGTATAAAAGATCGGAGCAAATGCCTTATGCTGATCATAATGAGATGCGCTGTCAGTCTGTGAATAAACAGTACTGCCAGCGATCATCAACAAAAAAAGTAAAAGAGATAAATTTTTCATATTTAAATTTTAAATCGCCGAAGTTATTGAATTTCAACTTTAATTGATCTTGTTTTATATAAGTGGCAAACAGATGACAAAAGTTTATTTGTTAGCGAAGGTGTAATCATAAGTTTAGCTATATAAAATGTTGCCTGTGGCGATGCCCGGCATTATTACATTATTTCTTTACCGGCTGATGCATCATTAAATCTTCAATCACCTTCCCTATTTCCTCCGGTGATTGTTTAAATACCAGGTAAGTGAATTTTTCGCCGGGTATCACTACATCCCGGCCATCGTCTTTTATTTCAAAATTTAATTTGCGAAACCCGAAGTAAGGCTCTATACCAAGCACTGCAACAAGCACCGCAGTTTCATCCCAACTGTTGCGGCCAAGTTTGTTATTATCTTTTGCCAAGGCAATTTGAAAAGCATCTTTGACAGGGCTGTTCTGAATGGTTTCATTATTAATAAGCCTTATGCCTGTTAATATTTTTTCACCTATTTCAAAGCCGCTGATAGTAACAGGCGTTGGCCAATCTGCAAATACTTTTTGCGAAGCGGCAGCATCAACCATTACATTAAATTCGTAGCCACTCTTTCCATCTTTATCAATCCTCGCCGCCATAGAAACCAAACGCTTTACTTTCTTTTTTACAAGAGCCATGCCATTAAGCTTTGAATATTCATCAGACTTTGAATTGAGCAGCCCGGCTAAATTGGTAAAGAAACCAACGCTTATAATCGTAACACTTTTATCTGGTTGCGATGATAATATTTTTCTATACAACTTTACTGCATCCATTGCTTCATCATTCGATTTCAGCGCATGCGGATATTTTGAAATTATAGCCTGTGCCCATTGCTGCGAACAATCCTTATTGGGCAGTGCAGTTTTAGTAATACCGATTGGAATACCGGGCCTGTTGAAATAAGTATTCAACACACTGATAGTGGGCGCTGTTGTTTCAAAAGCATTGCTTGACATAGTGGCTAGAATTTTAGCTTTACCCATATCTGCAAATGCATGCAACAAAGCCATAGCGCCCACATCATCATAATCGGGCGCAATATCAGTATCGAAAATAATGGAGACTGGTTGTTGCTTCTGTGCAAAAAGACTACAGTTGATAAATAGAAAAATAATGGTAAATAATTTTTTCATGGTATTGATGTATCTGTAAATGAAATTGAATATTATTTCTGTACACTAATCTATGTAAATAATTTTTAACCGTGTAAAGTTTGGCTGGTGGTTGGTACCAAATCCCGGCACATGAAGTTTAAGAAAAATTGTTTTGAAATAGAAGTAGTGTATTTTAGCTAAATACAATTGTTGGCGGAAATACTACAAGTACAGAGAGTTTAAAGAAGAAAATAATTAGTAAACAAATCCCTAAAACCATGGCAGCATACATTATTGTTGATATTGCAATTACCGACACTAAAGAATATGAAGAATATAAAAAGTTGACCCCTGCTTCGGTTGCAGCTTATGACGGTAAATTTATTGTTCGTGGCGGGCAATCAGAAACATTGGAAGGAAACTGGCAACCGGAAAGGATAGTAGTGTTGCAATTTCCGTCAGTTGAACGGGCTAAAGAATGGTGGAACTCAGAAAAGTATTTAAAAGCCAAAACGATCAGACAGCGATCTGCAAAAACAAAAATGATCCTGGTGGAAGGTGCATAAAAAACGAAAGATAAAGTACTGACGCTAATGTCTTGTCCTAAAATATTTTTAGATTTGAAAAGAGGTAATCCCACAAGGGCGCCAGAATGTTTAGTAGTTTTCTTTGTTCTGCTCTGCATTGACAATAATGCCGGCGCCTGTTTTATTCTAATAAAGAACCAAAGTTTCGGGGATGTTAGCTTTTAAAATTTGAATTGTTTCAATTGAAAACCGCCTATACAAAAACAAAGTTTATTTTATTAATCGTTTCTTATCTTCGGTTATCATTCATTTCCAATTTTAAAAGCGATTACTTGTATGAAAAAATTATTTACCTCATTATCTATTTTAATGTTATTAAGTCCGGCAATTTTCGCCCAGCTAAATAATAACAATGCCCCAACCGTAAAAACAATAAACGGAACACTTAAAGGAACAGATGAATCGGGAATTGCTGTCTTTAGAGG
>DATCMY010000586.1:0-1710 GCA_036565505.1 Hanamia sp. | reverse complement strand
GGTATGTACAGATAATACAAGTGGGGTTGCCAGGCCGGCTAAAACTAAGGCTAAGCTTTCCTGTCTTTGCCAGTGTTTGGTACTTCCTGTCCATCCAAAAGAGGTGACGCCATAAAACATTTTTCTGAATTTTGTTTTTGCCCTGTCACGTATAGTTGCCAAATCCGGCAATAAACCAGTGTACCAAAACAATAACGAAACAGTAAAATAAGTTGAAACGGCGAATACATCCCACATTAAGGCTGAATTAAAGTTGGGCCATAATGGGCCACGGCTATTTGGATACGGAAATACAAAAAATCCCATCCATACACGTCCCATATGAAATATTGGAAACTGGCCGGCACAGATAACTGCGAAAATGGTCATTGCTTCAGCAGCCCTGTTTACTCCGGTTCTCCATCCCTGCCTGAATAACAAAAGGATCGCTGAAATAAGGGTTCCGGCATGTCCTATACCAATCCACCAAACAAAGTTGGTAATATCCCAGCCCCATCCCACAGTGCGGTTTAAATTCCATTGCCCAATACCATAGGTTACTTCTCTGTAAACGGAATAAACCCCAAAAATTAAAAGCGCAATAGCAATGGAAAGACCAATCCACCAAAGCGTTGTAGGCTTTGTTTCTATGGGACCGATTATATCTTCAGTTATCTGGTGATAATTTTTATCTCCATCAACCAATGGTTCCCGCAATTGCGATTCATATTTTAATAATGACATACTCTTTTTAGCTTTTTGCTACAGGTTGTATCTGTAATTTTATTAATTTTTATCGGTTCTTTATACTTTTTCAGTTGTGTTGCCCACTTCTCTTTGTGTATTCCTCACTTTAGCAAGGTAATTTACATTGCTTAGCGTATGAAGTTGTTCCAGCACATAAAACTTTCTTTCTTTTTGTTCTTCATACCTAAGTTTTGAAATAGCACTTTCTTTATCATTTACATTCCCAAACATAATGGCATTAGTAGGGCAAGCCTGCATACAAGCGGTCTTAATTTCAAGGTCTTTTATTGGACGATCTTCTTTCTTTGCATTTAACTTTCCTTCCTGTAAACGTTGAACGCAGAAAGTACATTTTTCCATTACCCCTCTTGAACGTACGGTAACATCAGGATTTAAAACCATTCTTGCCAGGTCATCATTCAATTCCATGGTAGCATCAGAAATAATTCCACGCTGGTTGTCAGGGAAACTATCGGCGCCATTCCAATCGGCCCAGTTAAAACGACGTACTTTATAAGGACAGTTATTAGCGCAATACCTTGTACCTATACAACGGTTATAGATCATTTGATTAAGGCCTTCACTACTGTGGTTTGTTGCAGAAACCGGGCATACATTTTCACAAGGCGCATTATCACATTGCTGACATGGCATTGGTTGAAAAACGATATCAGGGTTTTGGGGATTGCCGGTAAAGTACCTGTCGATACGAATCCATTGCATATCATGAAACCTGGAGACTTCATATTTACCCACAGTAGAAATATTATTCTCTGCCACACAGGCTACAGTACAGGCACTACAACCAATACAGGTATTAAGGTCAATGCTCATTCCCCATTTTATTCCCGGCTTATCATAAGTCGGATAAAGAGTTGCATCGCGGACAAAATTTTCGCCATATTGAGATAATTCTTCTTTTTCTTCTTTATTCAATTCACCGGGATCAGCTATAAAGCGGGTAAGTGTTGTTTCTCTTACTAC
>DATCMY010000585.1:0-7700 GCA_036565505.1 Hanamia sp. | reverse complement strand
CGTTTAATGCACAAATTCAATTTATTTCAAGCATAAAATGGGTATAAAAAACAGAATTTTTGAAAACGTACAATTTTTGTGGATAAACCGAAGATTTTTGAAAAAAATAATCCATCTTTAATAGACTGAATAGTTACAAATACTTTTAATACCGGCACGGCTACCTGCAAATGCATGCACCAAATATACCTGTCCATCATCATCCCATAAAGGACAAGGATCAATTAACCCTTTACCACCTTCGACCAATACAGGATCGCTCCAGGGGCCATCGGCATGTTTTGCTTTTACGAGATAAATTCCAAAATCAGGATCAGGATAATAAATATAAAATTCTCCATCGTGAAAACGGATAGAAGGAGCCCAAACTCCATCGCCATGGCGCGGTAGGTTGAAATGCGTATAAGGTGGCTGGCGCAATAATGCATGCCCGATAATACTCCAATTCACTAAATCTTTTGAATGTAAAACAGGTAAGCCGGGTATATCTTCAAAACTGGATGAAACCAAATAAAAATCATCTCCTACTCTTATCGCATCCGGATCAGAATAATCAGCATTGAGTATAGGATTTTTATAGGTACCATCACCATTATCTGCCACCCACACTTTAGAGACATAAGGGGTATTTACTTTTATACGTTGCGCATCTATCTTACCTGATGCATGACTTATAAAAAAAACCAGAAAAATATATTTAAGATAAATGCAATCGCTCATTAAATAAATTTAGTAATTAATTTGTTTCTTTATGCTGGACCTCAATTGATAAAATGAATTTTATTTTCACCAATATTTTTTATTAAATCAGGTACATCATAATATTTCAATACTCCATTTAATACATAAGAATACCAGTTCTTTTCAACAGAATTTTCCAATATCGTTTTATAAGTCTTTATTCCATTATACAAATTCAATTGATAGATGTGGTTAGAAAATAAAGCTGCATGAATAGCCGCAATCGTTGTAACACCCTTTGCATTTATTTCAACAGGTACATTTTTAAAATCCTGAATAGTAGCAATAAAATCCATAAGAGTTAAAATATTTGCTGTTCTTATACCAACCAGTGACAGACCACAATGCAGCGCCAGCATGGTATTCCTGTATTCTTTATTATAATATTTTGCTTCATTCAATCGGGGTACATCAGCAGTTTCACCCGTACCACTAACATCACACAACAACACCGCATCATTTTTTTTCAAATAAGATTCCATTAGGGAAATACTGTCAGCCAATTGATTCTTGCCGTTTTCATTGAACCATACAATTATTTTATCTGGTTTTGAGATGGATGAATTCATGAGTAAAACCGGCAAAGGAATCTCATTTATTTTCCTGAGGATCATTTTCTGAAAAACAAGTTTATCATTTTCAACTTCACCTTTGTTTTCTACAGCAATTATCTTATTGTTGAGATCAAGAGATAACATTTTGGCAATTTTTTTTCTGATCACATTTATATCCTGTTGCAAAAATATTTCCCTGTTTTTCTTTAATTGGTTAAAAAGAAAAAGATTTCTTTCTGAAATAGAAACTTCATTTGTGAATGCTGAATTGACCTGGCCGGTTGCTGTGCATAATAAATCTTTTTCTGTCAGAGTAGCTAAATCTTCTTCTTTCACTTTTGTTGAATCATGATAAAACCATTTTCTAAACCATAAAACGGCCGCTTCACGTTTTGGTTTTGAAATTCCATGACCATCGTCATAAGTAAATAATTTTATCTTTTGAGATTCATGTAAAGAAGCATATACTTTCTGAAGATCACTATATGCTAATAAGGTACCTGAATAATCTATAAAGTCATATCGGCCTGCCAATACAAGAATCGGTTTGGGCGAAGCAGCAATTAAATAATCGCTTAGTTCTAAATGATCTTTGCCCTCTCCGGGAATTTGCGCACATCCATCTGCAGGCCCGGAAATTTCCAATGTCCTTTCCCTGGTGGCAAGGTAACTACAAGGAGCAATCACCTTAATTCTATTTTCAAATGCAGCAAAATAAATAGTCTGCATTCCTCCACCAGAATTACCAAGGCAACCAATTCTTGAAGTATCCACCTCCGGCCTGGTTACCAGGTAATCTAAACCGCGAACATTATCCCATAATTCATCTGCCGGAGTAGAAGTGCCCACAAGATTGGAAGCTTCATTGAGCAAAGTATGTTCTGTTGTGCCGCCCCTTGTTAAAGGGTTACCATTTGAATTTGTAAGTTGGAATCTTTCGCTTTGTGATATTGGATCAATTACTAAAACAACAAAACCATTTTTTGCAAAAAGTATAGCCGTTTTTTGGTAAGATTCAGTTGCCTTGGATTCATTTTCATGACCGCATAATAGTAAGGCAGCCGGGAATTTTCCTTTCCCTTCGGGAATATACAAGTTAGCCGTTACATGATGGCTTTTAAAACTTTCATAAATAATTTTTTCAATTCTATACCCATCACGTTGCAGGGTTCCGGTAACAGTAGCATTCAAAGGACTTTTTGGTGGAAAATTTCCTAACAGATCAGCAAATTTTTTACGAATACTTTGGATGTATTCCTGCGTTAATTTTTTTGAAATAAGCGCATGTGCAAATTCTTTTCTTCTTTCATTATACTGTTCATGCATTTTTTGAACCAGAAAAGTATTCACCGTAGCATTCGATTTCCAGTCAAGACAATTAAATTGTTTTTGGCTGAAACCAGTTACTACAAAAAACATCAGTACCATCACAAGAAAAAAATATTTGTAATGCACAGGGAAAAAATGCTGTATTCTTTTTTTCAAAATAAAATATCCTGCTAAGTATTTTTAATAAATAATCCTAAAGGCAAAATAATTCTTCCATACATCTCATTCAACAAAACGCCAACACCGGCGTATATTGCTGAGGCTCCACAAACAATGCCTTCATAGCCGGTAAATGTTTTTAAAGATGCATTACCGGTAGCATCGCCAAGTGCCAACAAAAAAAACAAAACAGTTAATGATGCAAATACAAATTGCAATGCCCTGCTGATGCGTAAGGTCCCGAAAAAAAGGCAAAAGGTAAATAGCCCCCAAATGATAAGATAGGCTACCATGGCACTTTCTGAAGCAGCAGGAATCCAGCCCAATTTTGGCATAACTATTAAGCCTACCAGTGTAAGCCAGAAAAATCCATAAGAAATAAAAGCAGTTAAGCCGAAAGTATTATTTTTTTTGCCCTCCATAATACCGGCAATAACCTGTGCGATACCGCCATAAAAAATGCCCATGGCAAGTATCATAGAATTCATTTCAAAAATTCCTGCATTATGCAGGTTGAGTAAAACAGTAGTTGTTCCAAATGCAAGTAATCCTAACGGCGCAGGATTTGCGCTGGAATCTTTAATAGCAATCGTTGATGGTTCCATAATTGAATGTTTGTTTGGTTAAGGTTTTATAAATTAAAGTTACATTCTTTCGGCTCCCATCTACTCAATACATCTTTAATAATATATTTTTTTATTTCATCATTATTTAATTGTTTTGACCACGAAACACGATTAGCTTTTTGCGAACCAGGTCCATAATTCTCATACTCGGCAAATCTTGCGGTTTTATAATTTTCAGTCTTATTCCAGTTACTCCATCCTTCTGGCTTTATATGTTCATCGATAAAGCAGTGAATATAAGTAACACTTGCATAAGGTCTCCATGGCCGGCCTAATGAAACAGCGTGCAGGCTTGTATCTCCGCTGAGTACGCAATTATTGAATACATATCCAAATTCATGATCTTGTGGTGTGGATGCTGCTGTAAGATGCGAATTTTTTTTGCTGTGAATATGGCAATCCTCAAACCAAACTGTTGCTGAGCCAAAAATAAAATCTGTGGTTCCTTCGATATAGCAATCCTTATAATATTGCCTGCTGTTTTCATTGTTGGTAAATAAAACATCCTGGTTGCCAATAAAACGGCAATTGAAAAATTGTGCTTTATCACCATCAGATTCCAGGGCAACTGCCTGCCCTGCAGTAAAACCTGCCTCGTTTTGAAAAGTAATATTTTGCGCTGTAAAATTATTGGCTTTTATCAGGAAACTGTAAGAGGTTTTTGTGTTGATTGTGTCTCCATTTTGAGAAACTTTTCCGGTATGATCATCAAATGTGAGAATGGTTTTAAATTGATCTTCACCAATGAGTGTTACAAAATTTTCGAAAGAATCAAGGTGTAATTTTTCTTTATAAATACCATCTTTAATGTAGATAATAAAAGGTTTTGTATTGTGCAATGGCACTTGATTCAAAGCCTGCTGAACAGTTGAATAATTTCCGCTTCCATCCTGTGCAACTGTAATTTTCGTTTGACCGGACACCCTCATAAAAATCATAATTACAAAAACTCCGGTAAGTATTTTTTTCATTTTGATTTATTTTTTTCAAATGAAATAAAACCCATTTCTTTCAGCCAGGCTTCGCATAAATCTTTCCATAATGATGTGGAACCGGGTGTATTATTCACGTTAATTGCATGGCCACCTTGCGGGAAAACATGAAAGCTGGTAGAAATTTTTTTATCAAGTAATGCCTGGTAAAATAATAAACTGTTTTGTGGCTTTACTGTTTTATCATTAAAAGCATCAGCGATAAAACAGGGAGGCGTTTGTTCAGTTACATTATTTTGGGTTGAATATTTTTCAATCATTTCATTAGATGGATTAAGGCCAAGGAGGCTTAGCCTGCTTCCTTTATGAGCGTATTGGCCCATATCAATTACGGGCGATACAAGAATCATAAAATCCGGATAAAATTTATATTGATCAATTGTGTCTTTTACTGAAGTAACATCATCCCTCGTTGTTCCAACCAATGAAGCCAAATGTCCGCCTGAAGAAGTTCCCATTACACCAATTTTATCTTTTTGAATATTCCATTTACTGGCATTCGCTCTTACGATTTGTAATGCTCTTTCAGCATCCTGCAAAGGCCCAATTTCTTTTTGTATTAAATCAGGCGAATTAGGCAAACGGTAAGCAACAACAAAAGCGCTTATACCAATTGTATTGAACCATTTGGCCAATTGAAAACCTCCAAGATTTAAGGTGATATGCGTATAACCTCCACCGGGATATATCACTACGGCTGCCCCACAGTTATCATCTTTTGAAGGGAAAAATGCATACATGCGTGGATCAGCAATTCGATAGGCTCTTTCATTTGCAATACTATCCTGCATGAAAATCCCTTTTGAATTAGGTATCTTTCCCTGAGGCCATAGTGGAATCAATTCCTGTGCCATGGCTGAATTAAACCCGGTAAAAAGAATATAGATAACAATAAAGCGTAAACGTAACATAATTAATTATTTTCTGATAATGGATTCCATTTTATTTTTCCTGCATAAATATTTTCTAAAGTATATTTTCCTGCTTGTTGGGCACTAAGTTGTTTTGACCATGATACCCTTTCATTCTTATTTGCGCCTTCACCAGTGCTTTTATATTCTGCATAAAAAACGGTTTTTTCATTATCAGTGCTTTTCCAGTTGTCCCAACCTTTTGGAAGAATAAAGGAACCCATTTTGCAATTTAAAAATACTGTCCTGGCATATTTTCTCCATGGCCGTCCCAGGAAAACTTTATTTATTCCCGACGCTGCAGTTAGATTGCAATTTTTAAAAATAAAACCGTAAGAAACATTTTGCGGAGTGGACGCCGCAGTGATATAAGAATCGGCCTTACAGTTTATGGTACAGTTCTCAAATAAGGCTGTGGCTTCGCCAAAAATAAAATCGGTTGTCCCTTCTATATAGCAATTTTTGAAGTATTGCCTTGCATTTTCACCGGCAACATATAATGTATCCTGGTTACCGAGTAGTTTACAATTTTTAAATGAACACCTGTCTGCTTCCAATGCTAATGCAATCGCCTGTCCTACTGCGCCTGCACTATTTTCTATCGTTAAATTCTCTGCGTGAAAATCATTGCCTTGAACCAATAATGTGGCTGTATAAAAAGTGCTGTTGGAACCTTTATTTATTTTATTAAAATAATCTCCGAAAGTGATGATGGTACTATCCTTACTTTCACCAATCAATGAAATTTTTGTATTCCATGACGGTATAAAAACCTTCTCATGGTAAATATCGTTTTTGATATAAATAGTAATGCGCTTATATGGAAAAGATTTACAGGCTTCAATAGCGGATTTAATATTTGTAAAATTGCCACTGCCATCCTGCGCAACTATTATATCATATTTGTCCCCAAACTTTGATTTTAAAGAAGTGAAAGAAAATAAACCGAGGCAACAACAAAAAAGAAGTGTATTCAGTAATTTCATTTCTTATAATTTTTCTCAACATTAAATATCAGTTAAGTTTATTTAAACCTTTCCAAATAGCATTGGCAATTTGCTTTTGTCCTTTTATGTCCGGATGAAGCCCATCAGCATAATTTGGTTTTGAAACTGTGTGCAGCAAGGAGCTAAAACCTAAATTATCTTCCTTCGCCAGCTCCTTATATTTTTTTTCAAGTTGACTAAGCGACTCCTTTGTTTTTTCATTATATTTTTTTTGGACATTAATTTCCGCCATCGTTTTTAAATTAATATCCGAAGGAGAAACGATCACAATCTGCGCTCTGGGAGCAACTTCACGAATTTTACCTATCATCCATTTCAAATTGATGATGCAACTCTCTACCATGGAATCGGTTCCGTCCTTCAAATCGTTGACACCAAGAAATATCAGGAAATAATCTGCATTGGGATATTTTTTTAGCACCGGCAACAATTCTTCTTTATCAGAGGTCTTTCTACCACTTCGGCCTGCGTTAATAAAATCAAGGCATTTATGTTCTTTTGATAAAAACCAAACCCAACTGTGCCCGTCCACCTTCGCACCATAGGTTATTGAATCACCATAACAAACAACCTGTCCATGAATCTTTTCCTTAAAAGCCATTGTTATAACTCCTGCAATTACAAACATCATTATTACTAAAAAGTATCTTTTCATTATCATTTTTGTATTTGATTTTTTTGAATCCAGACAGGATATTTTGCAAGTAGTTTCCCAGGCCAGTAACCGTACCAGGCATAACCCGTTCTTCGTTCCCGTGAAACTTCAGCCAATTCGTAAACTGCCTTACCATCGCGGTTAGCAAAAAAAGGACGGTTGGTTTTTAATTCGTAATACCGCGTCCAGATAGGCGGCGCAGAGGCATCCTGTACTATAATCCTATCCTGGTTGGTTGCATGAAATTTATAAATCTCTTCAGGCGCTGCAATTGATTTGACCCGGATTCCTTTGATCTCAACTTCTTTAAACCAATTAACCGCGCTGTTTACAGCGTTAATTATTTCAGTGCCGGGATGATCAATGCTCATAAGCAATTCCACAATTTCCGCACTTTCTTCACTTGCTTTAGAAGCCAGTTCAAATGTTCTTGCGCCGCGAGGTTCTAAATTAATATTATCATGCTGCTGACACCAAACAGTAAGTTTTCCATCCTCTTTTATCTCGCATTTTAAAATACATTCAATTCCTTTTGTAAATGCGCTTTCCACTCTTTTCCGCAAGGAATTATCAATAAATGAATAATCGGATTTCCCCTGAACAATTTGATGCAGTACAGTCATCACACCAATCATAGCCCCGTCATTGAAAGTGATGTATTTTCGGTATCCCTTTACATCCGGGTAAAACTGTGGCCAACCCCCATTATTATATTGAGCCTCCAGC
>DATCMY010000584.1:0-1685 GCA_036565505.1 Hanamia sp. | reverse complement strand
ATAGTAAAAGAATTTCTGAGCTTCTTTGATTGAGTATTTATTTTGTTTGAAAAATCCTTCGACTTCCCCCAATGTTACATTGGGTTTTATGTATCTCATATTTGGGACACCGGCCAACTCATTCATTTTTGTATTCAATTCGTTTCTACACCCATTTTTAAAAGTAAAATGGCCGTTTGCTTTCCAATGCCCGGTATTTTTGCAATACTTAGCGGAGCCAAAAAAGATTTCTCATTTCCAAAAGGAATTTCAATTTGCCCATTTGGTTTTACCTCATTGGTCGCTACTTTTCCAACCAATTTATTGCTGGCAAGCCCATACGAAATGGGTAAGCCGCTTTCCTTTACAATCTTTCTTTTTAATTCATTGGTAAATTTTGAGCAGCCAAAATACTTATCCATCCCGGTCAAGTCCACATAAAATTCATCAATAGAAGATTTTTCAAAAAGCGGGACGGTATCTTTTATAATGTCGGTTACTAATCCTGAATACTTGCTGTATTGTTCCATATCACCGCGCACTATAATTGCATGAGAACATAGTCGTCGCGCCACTTTCATTGGCATGGCGCTGTGAATACCAAACTTTCTTGCCTCATAACTGCACGATGCAACTACGCCGCGATCACCGGATCCGCCAATCAAGACTGGTTTCCCAATCAACTTCGGATTGCGCAATTGTTCCACCGAAACATAAAATGAGTCCAAATCCAAATGTGCAATATGTCGTTGATCCCTTAATAGCATAATTTGAAAACCTTTATTAATTCCTTATAACCAAAAATGTATAATTCTTCAATTTTATTGTTTTCCCTTGGGTGTTAGAGGGCTATAAATCCGCATACTTTCTCTCTTTATATCCCACCTTCTCCATCTTGTTTACCTCAATACTAAACACGCCAAAATCTGATACCACTTTCCCGGTTATTTTATAAAAGCCTCTGCCCTTTATTCCATAATACCGGAGTGAATCCGGAAAATGTACCGTGTCTATCCAGTCCAAATTGACATCCAGAAAAGTACAAAAAGCCATTCTTTCTCCTTTTACTGTTGTAACACTTTTATGATCTATAAAATAACCAAGGGTCGTAACTACTTTGTCACAATTATTACCAAGGCCTTTTGCTCTCGTGTATGCATCGCCGTTATCATTCACCATCTCAAACGGATTGCACATCGGAAAATCCAGCAATTCAGTTTCATCATAGAGATCATCTATCCGGTTATCCGGCAATTCGGGCAATGCAAAATGAATCGGCTCTTCTTCAAACATGGGCTGACCAGCACCCGCATGAACTTTATTTTTTTTCTGCAAAAAATTGGCTTCCCACAATAATTTCTTTTTTGACTTTCCGGTAAACCGCAAAGCGCCTACACTGATCAGCATATTCAGTTGCTCTTTAGTAATATCAGTACGCTCAATAAAATCCTGTAAATGAAAATAATTCCCCGCTCTTTTTCTTTCGGTAATTATCTTTTCCGCCATTTCCTGTTGAAGCGATTTGATGTGAACAAAACCCGTATATACATCATTGCCTTTTATCGTAGTGAGATATTCACTTTCATTCACATCAGGAAGATGGATCTCAGCGCCTGTTTTCCGCAGTTCTGAGAAATATAATTCCGTACTGTAAAAACCTCCAAAGTTGTTGATCACGGCAACCATAAATTCTTTTGGGTAATACG
>DATCMY010000583.1:0-2954 GCA_036565505.1 Hanamia sp. | reverse complement strand
CTGGATAACTATATTGATGCAAGAAGAAAGGCGGCTGATTTTTATGATAAAGCTTTTGCGGGCAATAATAAAATTCACACTCCTTATCGTGCAGATTATTGCAAACATGTTTTTCATCAATATACGCTTATTCTTGAAAATGTTGACAGGGATGCGCTTTCAGCATTTTTGACAGAGAATAAAATTCCAAACATGATCTATTATCCGGTACCGGCACACAGGCAAAAAATGTTTGCATCATTTGGCGGAGCAGATTATAATTTGGAAAAAACGGACTGGCTTACAAATAGGGTGATATCATTACCTATCCATACCGAATTGGATGAGGAACAACAAAGTCTAATTACAAATAAAGTTTTAGAATTCGTAAATAAATAATAAAAATGAATATAGCAGTCATAGGCACAGGTTATGTGGGATTGGTTACAGGAACCTGTTTTGCGGAAACGGGAAATACAGTGACCTGTGTTGATATCGATGAAGAAAAAGTAAAAAAATTATCGTCAGGGAAAATAACTATTTATGAGCCCGGGCTTGAAAAAATATTTCAACGAAATGAGAAAGAAGGGCGTTTGCATTTTACAACATCTCTTGCTGATGGAATTAAAAATGCGAAAATAATTTTCCTTGCATTGCCCACACCACCGGATGGAGATGGTTATGCCGATTTGAATTTTGTGTTAGGTGTTTCTATGAATATTGGGAAGCTTTTACAAAAGGATGATTATAAAATTATTATTGATAAAAGTACTGTACCTGTTGGTACTGCCGACAAAGTGCGGTATATCATTTTGCAAAGTGCAAAAGAAGCTGGCATTGAAAATGCGGAAGAATTATTTGATGTTGTAAGCAATCCTGAATTTTTGCGTGAAGGAGTAGCAGTGGAAGATTTCATGAAACCCGATCGTGTGGTAATCGGTACTTCATCTGAAAAATCTAAAAAATTATTGGGTGAATTATATGCGCCTTTTGTAAGGCAGGGAAATCCTATTATTTATATGGATGAAAAATCTGCGGAGCTTACCAAGTATGCCGCCAATGCTTTTCTCGCCACAAAAATTTCTTTCATGAATGAAATAGCGCAAATGTGTGAAAGGGTAGGGGCCGATGTAGATATGGTAAGAAAGGGAATTGGAAGCGACGCAAGAATTGGTAAAAGATTTTTATTTCCCGGGATAGGTTATGGTGGAAGTTGTTTTCCAAAAGATGTAAAAGCGTTATCAAAATCAGCACAACAGGCCAACTATGATTTTAAGATATTAGAAGCGGTAATGGAGGTAAATGAAAATCAAAAAATTCATCTTTTGCCTAAGATAAAAAGTTATTTTAAAAATAATTTAAAGGGAAAAAAGTTTGCCTTATGGGGGTTGGCTTTTAAACCAAATACGGATGACATCCGTGAAGCTCCGGCATTAAAAATAATTGAGGAATTATTAAGTGAAGGCGCTTCTGTTATTGCTTATGACCCGGAAGCCATGCCGAATGTAAAAAAAGAAATAGGTGATAAAATTACATTTGCTGAGAGCCAGTATGCCGCACTTGAAAATGCCGATGCATTGGTAATTGCAACCGAATGGAGCGAATTCAGAACGCCAGATTTTAATAAAATGAAATCGCTTTTAAAAAACCATGTTATTTTCGATGGCAGAAATCTTTTTGAATTGTACCAGATGGAAGATTGCGGGTTTCATTATGAAAGTGTGGGAAGAAGAATAGTTAAATAGTTAATTTTTCAATTTGAAAATTTGGAAATGTGGGGAAATAAAAATGTAGCAAATTTTTCAAAAAATTAATTCGTGTTTTAAATTTATATAAGTGTCAAACAAAAGAATACTCATTACAGGTGCTGCAGGATTTTTGGGATCCCATCTTTGCGATAGATTTATAAGGGAAGGAATGCATGTAATTGGAATGGATAACCTTATTACGGGTGACTTAAAAAATATCCAACACCTTTTTAAGTTGGAGAATTTTGAATTTTATCACTGTGATGTTTCTAAATTTATTCATGTTCCCGGTAAACTTGATTATATTTTACATTTCGCTTCTCCGGCAAGCCCCATCGATTATTTAAAAATTCCTATTCAAACATTAAAAGTCGGTTCCCTTGGTACACACAATTGTATGGGTCTGGCACTCGCAAAAAGAGCAAGAATTTTGGTAGCTTCTACCAGCGAAGTATATGGTGATCCATTGGTGCATCCTCAAAATGAAGATTATTGGGGAAATGTAAATCCTGTGGGACCACGTGGCGTGTATGATGAAGCAAAACGATTTCAGGAAGCAATAACTACAGCATACCATACTTTTCATGGACTTGAAACTAGAATCGTACGAATATTTAATACTTATGGACCGCGCATGAGGCTCAATGATGGCAGGGCTTTACCGGCATTTATCGGCCAGGCTTTGCGCGGTGAGGATCTTACCGTTTTTGGTGATGGCAGCCAGACGAGAAGTTTTTGTTATGTGGACGATTTGATAGAAGGCATTTATCGTTTACTGATGAGCGATTATTCTATGCCTGTAAATATTGGAAATCCAGATCAGATTACTCTAAAAGAATTTGCAGAAGAAATAATTGCTCTTACCGGAACAAAACAAAAAATAGTTTATAAACCATTACCCCAGGATGATCCCAAACAAAGACAACCGGATATTACAAGAGCCAGGCAATTATTAAATTGGGAACCAAAAATTCAAAGAGCCGAAGGATTGAAAATTACCTATGAATATTTCAAATCTCTGCCAAAAGAAGATCTGTATAAATTGCCGAAGGAGTTTGAAAGTAAGAGGTGAGGTTAAAATTGTTTTTTGGTTTAGAAACTTAAATGTTAGGTTTTAAAAGTTCATAAGTTTAATGTTTGATTGTAATATTTAAATTTTAATGGTGTTTTAAATTTGTGTTATTCGCACCTAAATAATTCATTTAATAAAAAAACAAAGTGTAATGT
>DATCMY010000582.1:0-3049 GCA_036565505.1 Hanamia sp. | reverse complement strand
ACATGGAGTATTTTATTATTTGAATGAACTAATCCGTAAGTGGATGAAGAACACATATAAGATATGCGGCAAGAAACGAATGTATAATAAATACAGATTGGTGCAAGCCGAAAATCCATTGTTGTTTTATCATTGGAAGATTGGAATAAAAGCATGATTGGATAACAAGAGCCGTATGAAGGGAGACTTTCACGTACGGTTCCGTGAGCGGCTTGGGCTGAAATGCTCTTGCCTACTCGACAAAGAAAAGGCAATAAAATAAATAATCCTATTCAGCAGAAAGTCTTGGTGTCGTTAGCCCTGACAACCCGGGAAAGTAACAATTTATAAATAATAGAATTTGAATCAGTTAAAATTTCATATAATTTAATTCCTGGAAATGGATATTAAGGCGCATTTGCCTTGCTGGCAAAATGATGATAGAAGTTATCATTAATTCTTTTTGAAGAGAAAAGCCTGCTTACCTTATGGCATGATTGTATTTCCGGTATAATTTTGATCACTTTGTAAACAACTTTCAAATGATTACGATACAGTCGTGGATTTGGTACTGGTTTTTCAATAGCTGAAGTCTTAACCCTTTGCATATATTCTTTAATAGCAGCCTGGTACAACTTCTTCCTTTTTCCAATCCTTTTCTGCAAGGCTTTTTTCTTTTCGGCATCTTGAATGATATCCCTTGCATAAGCTACTGCTTCTTTAAAAGCATCCCTGCATACTTTCTGTTTTCTGCTGGCAATGATCCCTTTCATGTCAGGGAATTTAGTAACCATAATGCCATATTGATAATGCTTTACAACATATTTTTTACCAATAGCTCCCTGTATCATGCTTAAAAGGAAAGGTACTTTTTTCAAATTTCGATTCTTTTTACTAAAAATACTGAATTAATAATCTAATAATCAATGTGGGATGTCAATAAGTGCCACTTTAGGCACTTTATGCAGGTTTATGCATATATTTCCTATGTTATAAGGGTAATTCATCCCTTCATCCTTCGTTGCTTAGGTATAGATATTCCCTATATACTTACTACCTGGTGTATGAATGCAGTATGGATACATTAATTTTGCCGCTATTCTAAAAGATTTACAACTAATTTTGCACTATGTTATCAGTAAGCCATCGCGGTAAAATAATGCCGGCCTCCCCCATAAGAAAATTAGTCCCTTACGCGGAAGCAGCTATGTCTAGAGGAATAAAAATCTATCATCTTAATATAGGCCAGCCGGATATAGAAACACCACCCCAAATATTGGAAGCAGTTCGAAGTTCCACCTTCAAAGTCCTGGAGTACAGTCATAGTGCCGGCAATGAAAGTTACAGGCGCAAATTGGTGGAATATTACCGTTCCGTAAATATCAATGTAGATCATACGGAAATAATAATAACCACCGGTGGAAGTGAAGCCATTTTGTTTGGTTTTATGAGTTGCCTCGATGCCGGAGATGAAGTAATTATACCTGAACCATTTTATGCTAATTACAATGGATTTGCTGTCGCGGCTGACGTGGTGGTAAAACCAATTCGCTCTACTATCGAAACAGGTTTTGCATTACCTCCTATGGAAGAATTTGAAAAAATAATTACTGAAAGAACGAAAGCAATTGTAATCTGCAATCCCAATAATCCTACCGGATATTTATACAGTAAAGAGGAAATGGAAGTACTGAAAACTCTTATAAAAAAGCATAATCTTTACCTGTTTTCAGATGAGGCATATCGTGAATTTTGTTATGAAGGTGAACATTTCAGTGCGATGCAACTTGAAGGCGCTGAAGAAAATATAATATTGATGGATACCATCAGCAAACGCTATAGTGCCTGCGGAGCAAGGATCGGCGCATTGGTGACTCATAATAAGGAAGTTTTACAAACCGTAATGAAATTTGCACAGGCAAGATTAAGTCCCCCGGAATTCGGTCAAATATTAGGAGAAGCAGCAGTTGATCTTCCTGCAGATTATTTTAAAAAACCCAAAGCAGAATATCAACTACGAAGAGATACCATTGTAAAAAGATTAAATAATATTCCTGGTGTTTTTTGCCCTGTTCCGGGGGGGGCATTTTATGTAATGGCTTCTTTACCTATTGATGATACCGATATATTTTGTCAATGGTTGTTAGAATCGTTTAATTATAAGGGTGCAACTGTTATGCTGGCACCGGCCACAGGTTTTTATGGAACGGAGGGTCTTGGAAAAAAAGAAGTCAGAATCGCTTATGTATTAAATGTGGCCGCAATAAATGAAGCTATGGATTGCCTGGAAAAAGCCCTGGAAGTATATCCAGGCCGTCAATTGCCAAAATAATATTGAAACAGGTTTTTTCACATTGAAGTTTTTGCGTAATGTATTATCTTCGCCGCCCATAAATTTTTGTCGGGGTAGCTCAGCTGGTTAGAGCATCGGATTCATAACCCGAAGGTCGGCAGTTCAAGTCTGCTCCCCGATACAAAGCCCAATTGACTTAAAAAGTCTTGGGCTTTTTCATTTAAATAATGAAGTTCAAAGTTGATATATTTCTTCCGTTTAATATCAAAAGCCTTTTAAAGGCTTTCTGGTAATTTGTAATAAAGTTTAATTTCTCAGATTCAATTTGGTAAAAATTTTTACAGGGGGAAAAAGCCCGTGGAAACTAATATTTACCAAAAAATTTAATTGGAAGAAGCTGACTTAAATATCAAAATAATTAAAACCCCAGTGTAGAAGAATTTTATAAAAAATTAAGTTACGAAGTATAGGATTCGTATTTGTAACGGCAGTAGCCCGTTCCAATTCTGATACGAATGAAGATATCCCTAAAAAATAAATGCTCTTTTTAGGCCTAATTATGACTATAAAATATTTTTAAAAAATAATTTTTTTGAACTTATATAAGAATATAAGAAGAAATATCAAATTCAATACTTAACTAAAATATAGCCTAAATTTTTTTATGAAAAGTTATTAACATAAAAAAAATAATAAAAGACAATAAGTCAATAATTTATTTAAGTTAATGAAATGGATATGTTGAAAAAGTGAGGAATAAAATCCCCAATTATATAG
>DATCMY010000581.1:0-8576 GCA_036565505.1 Hanamia sp. | reverse complement strand
AGGCCATTAAAAAAGATACTGATAAATGCGGCGGGCTTTGGTGGAAACGCGGTAAGTGTGCTATTAACCGGCATAACTGCCCCTCTCTCCCAAAAAAAGATTATGGCAGGGACCAGGCGGAAGTGATCCTGAATATTGTAGGGAATATCATCAGCGGACAAGCCTCCGGGGAAACGGCTAAACATTTGTCGGAACGTTTTGGTAAGATCATGCAGGAGCGCGAAAGTGTTTCCATCAACAGTTCGGATACTTCAATCAGTAAATCTACCCAACTGGACGAGGCTATTCCGCCATCAAAAATAGCTTCCTTATCTTCTGGTGCTTTTGTGGGTATGGTTGCTGATGACCCTGCAACTAAAATTGAACTCAAAGTTTTTCACAACGAGATAATAAACAACCATGATGCGATTAAAAAGGAGGAAGCGGCCTATATGGAAATCCCGATAGTTAAAAAAGTTACTAATGAAATGATCGCCAGTAATTATTACCGAATAAAGGAAGAAATTATACAGATTATCCATAGTTTATGAATAATAATTAACTCAAGTTGCTAGTTATACAATTTTGTTTAAAGTAAAAGCAAAGATGAATAAAGTAATTTTCAGTAGCCAACCTTGAAAGTAACGGCATGAAGTTTTCTAAGGAATAATCCTTTGATCTCACTAATGGTTGTTCTATTCTTTTACGCATATATTCTTTAATAAAGGCAGCACTTGGGCTGTCTTTTCTTTTTAAGTTCGATTTACGCCGTACTTTTAATGCGATCTGGTCGCATTCCAGCAACTGGTCTTCTATTTCATAATTCGTATAGGCCGAATCTGCAAATACTTCACTTTCAGCAGGTAGTTCCATCGGCAGCTTTTTCAGGCTCACCGAGTCATTCTCACTACCGGGAACAAATCCAAATTCAACAGGTATGCCACCTTTGGTTACCAGCAATTGCACTTTTACTCCATAAAAGTATCTGCGCATACTGCTTTGTTTTCCACGCCATTGTTTGCCTTGTAATAGCTTACAATTGCTGATGCGGATATTATCACAAACAGCCACCGGGAATGAATCCAGTATATAACTCATTTCACAGCTGATATATTTAAAATAGTATCCAATTTGCATAAACAAACTGTAAATCAGTTCTGTCAGGGGCATGTAACCTGCGGTTAAATCTGCTCTTATCCAGCATGGCAGGTACCAGTCCTGTCATCTTCATAAACTGCCTGGCTTTATCCTGATGGCCTCCAAAATGTAAAGAACTTACTATCGCTGTCGTGATGATCTCGCTATCACTTACCTGCCTGCGGCTATCTTCATAATGACCGCTTGTTTTTAACAAATCGTCTATAAAACAGAATATTCCTATAATTTTATCTTTTGTGAGCATCGCCTGGAATTTATTTAGTTGTCGTTAACCAAATTTATTCTTTGATGCTCACTCTTTTTATTCCTTTATCCTAACATATTAACTAGCAACTTGGGTTAATTAGTTGTTCTGTCGCACCCCAACCTATATGAGTAACAGGTATAGGCGCTATTTTGATATAATTCATTTTAATATCTATGCTATAAATTGGTTTAATAGGTCAAATCTATCAAGCAATAGCTATATTAACTACTACGAATTTTCAAATTGTTAATACTTTATTTGTGAGAATCAGAAGCTAATTGTACGGCGATATTCACTTGGTGTCATATTCTTTAGCCGTTTAAATTGCCTGTTAAAATTCGCAAGGTTTTTAAACCCACTTTCGTAAGCTATTTCAACAATATTTCGGTCTTCGTCTGCCAATAGTTTACACGCGTATCCAATTCTTATAGCATTAACATACTCTACAAATGTTACCCTGAAATGATCCCTGAAAAAATTACAAAAAGTTGTTACTGCCATATTTGCTATTGATGCTGCTTCCGGAAGGGTTATATCTTTATCAAAATTCCTCATAATATATTCAGTAACCTTACCAAAGCGATCTGTTGATTTTAATTCAATCTTTTGTGTATATCCGTGACTGGCCAATAGTTCATATTCTGTAGAGTTGGCTAGCAGGTCAAAAATATCAAACAACGAAGATAAACGCTTCAATCCACTCATGTTAATCATACCTTTCATCAGGCTGTTTATCTTGGTACGGGTTTCGCCATAAAAAGTCATCCCTCTTGAAGATAATCTTAGAATGTTCTTAAAATTTTCCATTTCCGGGATGCTTAAAAACTTTTCACCTAGGAAACGATCTTCAAAATGTATAACAATTGCATCAGCGTCATATCCGGCTTGTCCATTAAAAAAATCCTGATCGTTGATCCATACATGGGGTAACCCCGATCCCATAAATACGAGGTCCTCCTTGTCAAAATAACCGATGTGATCGCCTACCATCCTTCGCCCTGTTGAGCGTAAAACTAATACCAGTTCGTACTCAGGATGAAAATGCCATGGGCAAGGAAAATATTTCCCTGTTTCCCGAAATACAACAAATGATTTGTCAAAATCTTGTGGCAGGCGTTGCTCAATTGCCTTCATTATAATCAGGTTTGTTAATATAATACAATATTAATGTAATTATATTAATAGTTTTATTCGTATAACGCTGTTGTGAAAAATAATATTATAAATAGGTAGGAAAGTAATAGAATACTATACCGGCTGAAATTACTTTTGATGTAAGATTTAAATATGATGAAAATTTTTATATCCTACTGATATTGATACACTTAATATTGATCTTTGATACACTTAATGTTGATCTATGAATAAAAGAAAAATCATTCATCCGGAGCGCAAGCCTGGATTTGATACAGGAGCATATTCTGATGGGGTAGCAGTTAATGGTTTTCTATTTGTAAGCGGACAAGCTTCGGTAGACTTCACAACCTCTGAATTTATTTTGGGAACCATAGAAGAGGAAACCAAACAAACTATGGAGAACCTGAAAGCAATAATTGAAGCTGCAGGCGCTACAATGGACGATGTAGTAAAATGCACTGCCCACCTGGCAAATATTGCTGATTTTGATCGTTACAATAAGGTTTATGCTACGTACTTTACAGGTGTTAAGCCGGCCCGTACAACGGTACAGTCTGTTTTGGCTGAAAACTTAAAAGTTGAAATAGATTGTGTTGTTAAAATTCCGGTATAACATCTAATGGACATTTCAAAAACAAACCCTGCTGACATTGAAGTTGGTGTTGTAGGGATAGGATTAATGGGAAGCAGTATTATTGTATCATTACTTACATCCGGTCATTTTGTTAAAGCAATTGCACCGATACCCGACGATTTTAAAGGCGCAAAAAAGAATATTACCAAGCAACTGAAAGCCTGTTATCAGGCTGAGTTAATGCACGAAAATATTGCCGGTTGCCTTAAGCGGTTAACTATTAGCGAAGATTATTCATGCCTGGCAAATTGTAACCTGGTACTGGAATGCGTTATTGAGAACATTGACATTAAAGCCCAGGTTTACAAAAAAATAACAGATGTAGTTGATAGTGATACAGTTATTGCCAGTAATACATCGGCAATTGCAATAACTGAACTTCAAAAATTAGTTGTAAATCCAAGCAGGTTTGTTGGCGTACATTGGGCAGAGCCGGCCTTTGCAACACGGTTTATGGAAATAACCTGCGGTAAAGATACAGCCAGTATTTATGCCGACTGGGTTTTTAACCTGGCCCATAGTTGGGGGAAAGAACCTACTTTGTTAAAAAAGGATATTAGAGGATTTATTACAAACCGGCTAATGTATGCTGTTTACAGAGAGATTTTCCACTTGATTGAAAATGGGAAAACTACAATGGAAGATACAGATAAGGCATTCAGGTACGATGTAGGCTCGTGGATAACGTTGATGGGATTGTTCAGAAGATTAGATTACACAGGACTAGCGGATCATGCAGAAATATTTAAAAACCTTTTCAAGCAACTATCAAATACTGATAATGTGCCGACTATAATGAAAAAAGTTGTTAATAACAATGGTCGTGGTGTAAACAATCTTAAAGGCCTATACAATTACAATGTAAAAGAAGCCAATGAATGGAAAAACGCTTTTGCATCATTTAATAAGGAAATTTTTCGCTTAGCGGCGACCTATCCTGATCCAATTCCCGAAAATGAAGAGGAATTGGCCTAATATCTTTTAAAAATATCAACTACTAATAATGGAGCCCAGAAATTATAAAGAATCTGCAATACTACTTGAAAGAGCTAAAAAGGTATTAGCCGGAGGTGTTTCGTCAGAATTTAGAAAATATAATCATCCGCACGCACTGTTTTATACCCATGGTAAAGGCAGCAAGGTTTATGACGTGGATGGAAACGAATATATTGATTTTACACTTAGTCAGGGGCCGCTTATACTGGGCCACTCAAACCCTGAAGTATTAAAAGCAGTTAATGAATATTCGGAAGGCGGCCAGCTATTTGCCGGGCAGCATATTCGCGAAATAGAGCTTGCTGAGAAAATTAATAAGATTGTACCAACAGCCGACTTAATGCGTTTTTGCCTTGACGGATCAGAAGCTGTTCATACAGCATTCAGATTAGCACGGGCAAAAACAGGCAAACAGAAGTTTCTTCGTTTTGAAGGCCATTATCATGGTTGGCTTGATAATGTTTGCTGGGGAATATCCGCGCCATCTGTAGAGGCTTTAGGCAGCAGATCAGAACCAAATGTATTCCCGTGGACTGAAGGCCTGGCACAAAATACGAGGGATGAATTTATTATAATTCCGTGGAATGACGCGGCACTTTTAAGAAAAACTATTGAGGCGCACTATCATGAACTTGCGGCAATTATTACGGAACCAATTATGTGTAACAGTGGTTGCATAATCCCAGAGGAAGGCTTTTTACAAACCATTCGCGACCTATGCACTGAATATAATATTACATTTATACTTGACGAAGTTATAACAGGGTTCAGGCTTTCATTAGGTGGTGCCCAGCAATACTTTAATATCAGGCCCGACCTTTCTATTTTTGCCAAAGCTATGGGAAGCGGTTACCCTATAAGCGTAATTACAGGAAAAAGGGAATGGATGCAGCTTATAGAAAGCGCAAAAGTTATACATGCAGGCACTATGAACTCCAGCAATGCAACCGTTGCGGCAGCTTTAGCTACTATTGAAATTCTTGAAAAAGAAATGCCGTATGAAAGGATGTTTAAGCTAGGTAAGGAACTAATGGAGGGTATTCGCTCCGTATCAGTAGGACATGATATATTAATTCAGGGTCCAGGCCCAATGTTTAATATTGCTTTTACCAAAGCTAAAAAAATTACCGATTACAGGGGTACGTTTGAGTGCGACAAAGCTAAACTTGGCAGGTTCATTGCAGGAATGCATGATGAAGGGGTTAGGATAATAGGGCGCGGGCTTTGGTATATCAGCACGGCTCATACGCAGGACGATATTAACTTCGCGATTGACAAGGTCGATAAAGTTTTAAAAAATATTAAATAACCGGCCTTTAAAAATACTATAATAAATAATTGATGGAAATCATAACAAAACAAACATATCCTGTTTTACTTGTAGGGAGTGGTGATTTAACGGCTGGTGTGGCCATGTGTTTGCTTAAAGCAGGACATAAACTTGATGTTTGTACCTCAAATAAGGCTGCTTTTAACAGGCTTTTTAAAAGACATGTTAACGCCCAGGAAAAAAATACATCCCAATATTACAATTTGAATAACGTTAATGTTTCCGATACTATTCCTTCTGCAAGTGATTGCAAACTTGCCATTGCCCTTACATCCGAAAATAAAAACATAAAGCAAGAACTGATTGATAAGCTCGAAACTGTACTTAAAAAAGATGCGGTAATTGCAATTAATACAGAGAGCATACCTTTAAATGAATTGAGCAATAAGTGTGCGAATGGAAAAAGATTAATTGGGCTAAATTGGACCGAACCTGCACATACTACATTTTTCCTGGAAATAATTGCCGGTGAAGAAAACGGGGATGTGGCAGATAAGATATGTGAACTGGCTAAAGCGTATTGGGGAAAAGATCCATATATTGTACAAAACACGGGCATAAGAAGCCGTTTAATAAGCGCGATGGCAAGAGAAGCATCGTTTTTGGTAGATAATGGTTATGCATCATTTGATGACATCGACCGGGCATGCCGTAATGATGCCGGATATTATTTACCTTTTTCGGGAAATTGCAGGTATATGGACCTGATGGGAACAAATGCTTACGGAATGGTAATGAAAGAGTTAAATCCTGATCTGTCAAAAGACCAGGAGCTACCAAACTTTTTTAAGAAAATACTGGATAACGGAGGACTTGGGATGGAAAATAAAAAAGGCTTTTATACCTACTCTGATGAATCTATAGCTAATTGGAAAAGGACGATGGAAAAGTTTAGTTATCAGGTAAAAGACATTATAAAAAAGTATCCTTTTAATTATAATAAAGAAAAAATTTCAGAGTAACATGCAAAGGCCATTTATTGTTGATGCACATTTAGATATTGCGATGAATGCAATAGAATGGAACCGGGATCTATCCCGGCCATTAGCTGAGATAAGGCAGCGGGAAATGTTCATGAAAGACAAACCCGACCGTGGGAAAGGCACTGTTTGTTTACCTGAATTGAGGAAGGGAAGGGTAGGGTTGGTAGTTGCAACTCAGTTGGCAAGATATACACCACCCGGGAGTGCCTTACCTGGCTGGAATTCGCCACAACAGGCTTGGGCCATGACACAGGCACAACTTTGCTGGTATCGTGAAATGGAAAAATTGGGTGAAATGGCCCAGATAACAAACTTGCAACAATTGGATGCGCATTTGGCACTTTGGGATGATATTTCAGTTAATGACGACACCAAACCAATAGGATATGTTTTAAGCCTTGAAGGTGCAGATTCATTGGTAAACATTGATTATTTGCATACCGCTTACGAGTATGGCTTGAGGGCATTAGGACTATCACATTTTGGCCCGGGCCGCTATGCACCCGGAACCAAAATGGAAGGCCCCTTAACCGATATGGGGATCGAATTATTAAAGGAAATGAATTCCCTTAACATGATCCTTGATGTTACACATTTAACAGACGAGGGATTTTACCAGGCGCTTGATCTGTACCAAGGCCATATTTGGACCAGTCATAATAACGTACGTGAAATTGTTCCCAATCAACGACAGCTGAATGATGAACAAATTAAATTGTTAATAGAAAGGGGTGCAGTTATTGGCGGTATGCTCGACTGTTGGGCTATGGATATCCGCTTTATTGATACGGTTTCAGACCCCTGGCAACTAAATATCAGGCTGGAGAACTTGGTGGACCATTGGGACCATATTTGTCAGATCGCGGGTAATAGCTTGCACATAGCTATAGGGAGTGACCTGGATGGCATATTTGGTACTGAACAAGCCCCATGGGATATGAATTCGATAGCCGATCTGCAGAAATATCAAAACATCCTCTTGAAGAGAGGTTATTCAGATAAAGATATAGAAAATATATTCAGCCAAAACTGGCTTCGGTTCATCAGGAAAGCCTGGGCATAATTAAATATACTCATGAGTACTAAGCAGCTTTTAGCCGGTGCGGCAAACGTGGATATTACACCGCCGCTGGGCACATTTATTAATGGTGATTTTGTTGCGCATTATGCGAATTACATTCATGACCAATTACATGCCCGTGCGTTGGTATTTCAGCAAAATGAACTACTGATTACAATAGTTGTAGTTGATATTTGTGTGATGCCTAAAGATTTTGTGGATGAGGTAAAATCCGAAGTAAACAGGCAAACAGGTATAAAACCCGAAAATGTGCTCATTTCAAGTACGCATACCCATGCGGCCGGTTCTGTTGCATCGGTGTATTTAGGCGCGGCTGATCTTCAATATATGCGAAAATTACCGGCGCTAATTGTAAAATCAGTAGTTCTGGCAAAGCAAAACGTAAGACCTGCGAGAATTGCATGGGGAAGTGTTGATGTACCGGAGCATGTACTTTGCCGTCGTTACAAAATGAAGGATGGTTATGTGGCCGGTAACCCGGCTATAGGGGGTGTTGACCGGATTAAAACTAATCCATTTGGAGGGGAGGATTTAATTGATCACGCGATAGCTGAAACAGACCCGATGGTATCGTTTCTTGCGGTAATGGGTGCCGACAATAAATGGATAAGCGTGATAGGAAATTACTCGTTACATTATGTTGGCGATTGGGATAACGGAACAATTTCTGCTGATTATTTTGGAGAATTTTCCAGGCAGCTTCAGGCTAAACTTCAAGCAGGAGATGGTTTTGTGGGGATAATGAGTAATGGAACAAGCGGAGATATTAATATATGGGACTTTTTAAAAACTAAAAACTATCCTACCCAAAAGTTTGAGAAAAGCAAGCTTATTGGCGGTGACATTGCTGAAAAGGTTTTCCATGAGCTACAGCACGTTCAGTGGGAAGATGAGCCTTCTTTATCGGTTCAATATAATGAAATAAGCTTAGAACTAAGGAAGCCTACCCCGGACGAATTAAAAAAAGCGGAAAGGGTAGTGATGGAAAGTAACTATGAGGGCATGCAAATTAACAGTGAAACATCTGTCTC
>DATCMY010000580.1:0-6854 GCA_036565505.1 Hanamia sp. | reverse complement strand
GTGCCCGGGACTGGATTCGAACCAGCACATCCTTGCGAACGCTGCGACCTGAACACAGTGCGTCTACCAATTTCGCCACCCGGGCAAAGTCAAATACGAAAATTTAAAAATCACGCAATTGGATAATGAATGGCAAATTTAATATGAAAATTTAAAAAAAACTGTAAAGTGCATGAATATTCAATAATTTTCAATTGTCTAATTTCAATTGTCAATTTAACTAAACACTTACATTAAATTCCCTCAAAGCCTCATTCAAACTCGTTTTTTTATCAGTGCTTTCTTTTCTTTTTCCAATAATCAATGCACAGCTAACTCCATATTCACCCGCAGGGAATTTCTTATTGTAAGTGCCGGGAATTACAACGCTTCTTGGCGGAATAACACCTTTTGTTTCTATTGGCTCATTTCCACTTACATCTATTATTTTGGTGGATTGAGTAAGCACCACATTGGCTCCAAGCACTGCCTCCCTTTCTACTCTTACACCTTCTACAACAATACAACGGCTACCAATAAAACAACCATCCTCAATAATAACCGGACTAGCCTGTAATGGCTCCAATACTCCGCCAATACCCACGCCACCACTGAGATGCACATTCTTTCCTATTTGAGCGCAACTACCCACCGTCGCCCAGGTATCTACCATCGTTCCCTCGTCTACATAAGCTCCAATATTTACATAACTCGGCATTAAAACAACATTTCTTCCAAGAAAACTTCCATAACGCGCAATGGCATGCGGTACAGCACGTACACCAAGATCCTTATAATTTTTTTTCAATTTCATTTTATCATAAAACTCAAATGGCGGCAATACATAAGTTTCCATTTTTTGAATTCCAAAATATAAAAGAACCGCCTTTTTTACCCATTCATTCACCTGCCATTTAAGTTCAGGTTCCAGGTTGTAAGTGGTTACAATTACCGGTTCAGCAGTACGTAAAGTGCCTTCGTCCAATTTGTCAATTACATTTCTGATGGCATCAGAGTAGATTTCATTATTTAATAATTCGCGGTTATCCCATACTTCCAGTATCATTTCTTCTAAATTCATTTTATACATTTTTACTTTAAAATAAATGCGAAAATACTTCAAATGATTTATCAATAACTTTGTTCCTTTTATGCAAAAAATTCTCGTAATTCAAACGGCATTTACAGGTGATGTGGTATTAGCAACTGCGGTGATAGAAAAATTACATATTTTTTTTCCTGGTGCGCAACTCGATTTGTTAGTGAGAAAGGGTAATGAAGGATTACTTAGCGATCATCCGTTTTTGAATGAAGTATTGGTATGGAATAAAAAAGAAAAAAAGTCCCGAAACCTTTTCCTTCTTCTTAAAAAAATCAGAAAGAAAAAATATGATAAAGTAATCAACCTGCAAAGATTTGCATCCACAGGAATATTGACTGCTTTTTCAGGAGCCAAAGAGAAAATTGGTTTTGATAAAAATCCTTTCAGTTTTTTATTTACAAAAAAAATATCGCATCATTTTGAAAAAGAAATGCATGAGGTGGGAAGAAATAATAAACTGATAGAAGACTTTACCGATGATTCTTTTACAAAGCCAAAATTATATCCTTCAAAAACAAATGAGGAAGAAATAAAACAATATACCAGGCATGCTTATGTGTGTATGATGCCTGCGAGCGTGTGGTTTACCAAGCAATATCCAATAGAAAAATGGTTGGATTTAATTAATCAGTTTCCTGCAGAATTTTCTATTTATTTGCTGGGTGGAAATGATGATGCTCCCTTGTGCCAGAGCATAAAAGATAAATCGAACAATATAAAAGTGAAAGTTCTTGCCGGAAAATTAAATTTTCTTTCTTCGGCTGCATTGATGAAAGGCGCTAAAATGAATTATACCAACGATTCTGCACCTTTGCATTTTGCATCAGCAACAGATGCCCCGGTAACAGCTATCTTTTGTTCTACTGTTCCGGCATTTGGGTTTTACCCAATATCTTCCAAATCATTTATTATTGAAACAGATGAAAAATTATCCTGCAGGCCATGTTCGCTTCATGGCCTGAAAGCCTGTCCACTTGGGCATTTTAAATGTGCTTACACTATTGAAACTGAAAAATTATTAACTACACTTTCTTATTAAATTATGAACAATTTTGAAAATGATATAAATAATAGTTTAAGGATTTTACATTCCGGTGGAATCATTCTTTATCCAACGGATACTATTTGGGGAATTGGGTGCGACGCCTCCAATGCGGATGCGGTAAAAAAAATATATCGATTAAAAAAACGCGAAGAAAAAAAGTCAATGATTATAATGGTAAGTGATGAGAAGATGATTTCTGATTATGTTTCAAATCCTTCTCAAAAAATTCTTTCATTTCTTTCAGTTCAAAAAAGACCGACTACAGCCATTTTTGAAAATGCCATCAACTTACCAACTCAACTTATTAATGAAAACGGAAGTATTGCTATAAGAATTGTGAAAGATATTTTTTGCCAACAATTAATTAGGCAACTTAAAAAACCTTTGGTTTCCACGTCAGCCAATATTTCAGGAGAAACCTATCCACAAAATTTTAAACAAATTTCTGATGAAATAAAGAACGGTGTTGATTATATTATTCAACACCGTCAAAATGATTTTGAAACGAATACTCCTTCTTCAATAATAAAATTGGATAGCAAAGGAGAAATAGAAATTATCCGCTAAATTTTTACAATCCTAATCCTACACCCAATTGTATCGCGGTTGTTTTCCAGCTATCCGAACTTTGGATATTATTAAGATCTGTTAACCCTCCTACAAATCTTCCGTAAACTCTGAATTTCAGAAGATGTAACTCAACGCCGGCTACCATAGAAAAATCGCCAGATTTAAAAGCGTCTTTCCCATTTTGTAAAAAGCTTTTATTATTATCTATTAATATTCCAAACTGTGGACCTGCCTGCAAGGTGATAATTTTGTTGAGATTAATATTTAATAGAATTGGAATAAGCAACTGTTGCAGTTTTACTTTGCTAACATTATTAAATTGATAAACCTGGCTAAAGTTACTTGCGGTATCTACATTTACCTGGTTAAATAACACTTCCGGCTGAATAGCAATTTTACCGGATCCAATAGTAGCAAAGGCTCCTACGTGGTAACCAAGCGTGAACTGATCTTTAAATGCCTGACCGGAGATTTTACCCATAGTAGCGCCTCCTTTTATTCCAAAACTTAATCCCTGAGAAAAAAGTGATGATGAAATAAATAAAAAAATGATAAATAATAAAAGCTTTGTTTTCATAATGAGGAGATTTAGATGAATTAGTTTTCAATTTATGTGCCAAAAATGCAATAAAAAAAAGATATTCAAAAGTTTATATTCATAATTTGTAAAATCGAAAATGATGTATTATTGGCATTTTGTTTTAAAAAAAAATAATTTTTACTTTAAAATATTAATAACAGACCATAAAAATAAAAGTAAGTTTAATCCGATACAATTTAAATCCAAAAACCAAATGGAAAATCTAGTTTACTATTTATCATTAATGGAACAAATTTGAAACAATAGCATGTATCGAAATAATGCGCTGAAAGGCTATTATCTCAATAATCTTTAACCTTATGTCTAAAATACTTTCCATCTAATTAACTTACCTTTGCGCCTAAAATTAATAAAATAAATGAATGCATTTGAAGGCTTAGGCCTAAATGAGAACTTGGTTAAAGCGGTTACTGATCTTGGCTTTGATACACCCACACCTATACAATTAAAAGCAATCCCAATCTTACTTTCCGGCACTACAGATTTTGTAGGGCTTGCCCAAACAGGCACAGGAAAAACAGCAGCTTTTGGATTACCGTTATTACAATTAATTGATCCTTTAAGCAGGTTTCCCCAGGCATTAATCGTATGCCCTACCCGTGAGTTGTGTTTGCAAATTTGCAATGATCTGCAGGATTATAAAAAATACTCAAAGAACATTATTGCCGAGCCGGTTTATGGCGGCGCTTCTATTGTAATGCAGATTCGTGCTTTAAAGAAAGGAGTTCACATAGTTGTAGCTACTCCTGGAAGGCTTATAGATATGATTGAAAGAAAAGCGATTGACCTTGAAAAAGTAAAATATGTAGTTCTTGATGAGGCAGATGAAATGCTAAATATGGGTTTTAGAGATGATATTGATTTTGTATTGAAAAATACAATTAATCGCGAAAGTACATGGCTTTTCAGCGCTACCATGCCTGCTGCGGTCAAAGCAATTTCTAAAAATTTCATGAAAAATCCGCAGGAAGTAACTGTCGGTAAAAAGAATACTGCCAATGTAAATATTGACCATCAGTATTTTATTACACCTGCGCATTCCCGTTATGAAACCTTAAGAAGGTTGGTCGATTTTAATCCGGGCATGTATGGTATTATTTTTACCCGTACCAAAGTAGATGCACAGGAAATTACAGAAAGATTATCAAAAGAAGGATACGACATTGAGTCTTTGCATGGCGACCTTACCCAACAACAGCGTGACAGAGTAATGAAAAGATTCCGCGATAAAAGTATTCAGATTCTTATTGCGACAGATGTAGCTGCAAGAGGAATTGATGTTGATGGTATTACTCATGTTATCAATTACGAATTACCTGATGATATAGAAGTTTATACGCACAGGAGCGGCCGTACTGCAAGAGCAGGTAAAAGTGGTATTTGCATTTCCATTTGCCACAGCAGAGAATCTTTTAAAATTCGCCAGCTCGAAAAAATGACCAATGCACCTTTTCATAAATTAGATATTCCAACCGGAAAAGATGTATGCCGCAAGCAGTTCTTTTATTTTATGGACAAATTGATCAACGCAGATATTTCAAGCGGAGATTATGAAACATATATGCCCGATCTTCAAAATAAATTTGCGGATATAAGCAAAGAAGAAGTATTGAAAAGAGTAGCAGCATTAGAGTTTAATCATTTTCTAAAATATTATGAAAACGCAGAAGACCTCAATGCCAGGCAGGATTTCAGGGATAGGCGCAACGAAAATATTACTGGTCGTGACATTTCAAACAGAAGAGAAATACCAACGCACCAAAGAGATGGCGGTTTCACCAAATTGTTTATTAACCTAGGGACCAAAGATGGTTTCTATAAAGCCAGTTTTTTACAATACATTCTTGATGAAAGCAATCTGAAAAAAGAAGTGCTGGGTAGAATTGACCTGCGTGAGATGAATGCCTGGGTGGAAGTGGATAAATCCTCCGCATCAAAAATGATAAAAGGCCTTGATGGAAAAACCCACAACGGAAGATTGATAAGAATGAACGAAGCTGAAGGTGGTGGCAGCAGAAGGCCGGAACAAGAAGGCAGAAAAAGAATTCCTGCAAGAGAAAGAAGATAAAACCTTCATTTGCAATCCTGGATAAATGATTTAAAATTGAAAATTTTTAGATAACTACCTTCTATATTTTTCCAAATTTTTTATAATAAGCGATCAGCATAGAAATTACTTCGTTGTAACTGCGGATGCCTTTGGGTTGCTCATTTAATTTTAAATATTTTCCATACATCCAGGTAATAGCAGGTTCCATAAAACTTGTATGTGCCATACTGAATTTCCTCCATTCAATAATATCATTTTTTACCTGCGGAAGCAATAATTCCAATGACTGTTTAGCATAAACAGAATCGGAATAATACACCTCGCGGTTAGTATACATAAAAAGATCGAGATAAGCAGAGTAAAGAAAAAGCGTATCATTGGAATTAACAGCTGCCAGGTATCCTACAAAATTAGCTTCATTTTCTTTCGCATAACCAATCTGGTGCGCAATCTCATGAGTTGCAATATAAGGAAGTAAAAATTTTGGAATTGTTGTATTCACCTGTGCTTCGCCGGTAAATGGATTATAATAACCGGTAAATCCAAGGTAATTGCCCATCCATCCATAAAAAGAAGATTTTATTGAGGGAATTTTATAATGAAGAAAAGGATAAATTTTCTCCGCTTTATTGTAGCAAATTTGTGCCCTTTTAAATAAATTTTTATTAGTTGGATAAATAGAATTTTTATTGACCAGGGTCATCTTCGAAGAATTTACCTTTTGCAATAAAATATTTTGTAACTCCCTCAAATCTGAAGTATCATAGGTCATTTTAGATAAATCCAATTGGCTCGCAACACCTTTCCCATTATAATTCAATCCCCAAAAAATATTAAAAATGATATAAATCAAAATAAATCCTTGAAGTAATTTCAATACTTTTTGAAGAAATAGCTTTCCTTTTAATTGCTTTTTTAAATACAATTTTATATTCTTTATTATTTTCCATAAAAGCCAACTACCTGCTATAAAATATAAGATATCGCCAACACTAAACGGAATCCATCCAAAAAGAAACCGGAGAATTTTTGAAAAGAAAAAATAAAATTTTGAAGTATAAAGCACTTCTACCCTTTCTGCACTTAATGAAAATAATTTAATACTAATTACCAAAAACAAAGTTGTAATCCATAAAATTTTTTTTCGGCTTAAAATTGAATTCATGTTCATAGAAGAAATTATTTCCTTTCACTTATACTAAAGATCATCATTAGATAATATTACCTGTTTTTTGTAAAAATATTTTGAAATAGGCGTTATTCAAATAGGAGGTTTCATTTCTTATTTGGAATTGCCCATTTTATCAAAAATAAAATTTAATAAAAAATTGAAGTTAGTATATAAAATTGCCTCGCATCAAATTCCTAATAATCATTACATAAATATGTAAGAAAAAAATATTAAAAATTGGGATATTTCGCATTAAAACCAATTTTATTAGAGTTTTAAACAAAAAATTTAATTGAATTCCCTTACCTTTGCAACCCTTTAATATAGTGTTATGGC
>DATCMY010000579.1:0-25442 GCA_036565505.1 Hanamia sp. | reverse complement strand
CCTATACAGGGTACAGCTGCAGATATGATCAAACTGGCGATGATAGAGGTGCATAATGTATTTCAAAAACATAATTTCAAATCAAAAATGATTATGCAGGTGCATGATGAATTGGTTTTTGATGCACACAAATCGGAAGTTGAAATGATAAAACCAATTATTCTTGATTGTATGAAAAATGCTTTAAAACTTCCCAATGATGTTCCTGTGGATGCGGAGATTGGAGTAGGAGAGAATTGGCTGGAGGCGCATTGATTGGTAATATTAGCTTAATACAATTTGATAAAAAAAGAAAGGAGAGAATGTATTATGAAAACACTCATCTATTGTTACGATGCCTACTGCGGCTGGTGTTATGGGTTCAGTGAAGTCATCAAAAAGATTTATTCCGAATACAAAAATAAACTGGAGTTTGAAGTGCTCTCCGGAGGAATGATTCTGCCCGAAGAACCGGTAGCCATTGGCGCAACCGCAAAATATATTGAGGAGGCTTATAAAAGAGTGGAAGAAATAACCGGTATCAAATTTGGCGAAGATTATCTTTGGCATATTAAGCATCCTGATGCAAGTGATTGGTTTCCCAATTCAGAAAAACCTGCTATCGCTTTATGTGTTTTTAAAGATTACTATCCTGATCAACAGGTTAGTTTTGCTGCAGATCTTCAATATGCGCTTCATTTTGAAGGCCGCGATCTTACAGATGATGAAGCCTATAGATTGTTACTTGAAAAATACAATATTCCTGCTGAAGAATTTTATGAAAAATTGGCTGATGAAGAATATAAAGAACAGGCGCATTATGAATTTGCATTGTGCAAACAACTTAATGTTACCGGTTTTCCGGCAGTATTTATTCAACTGAGCGATACTAAATTTTATAAACTTGCTGAGGGATATACGGATTATGAAACGCTTAATGACCGATTACAAAAGGTGCTTGAAGAAAATAGTATTCCATTTTAATTATAATTACATTTTCAATTCATTTATATTTCCTCAGTTTAAAGATTCTTTTCAAACTCTTCCATTTTCTCTACAAGATATTCTACACTGCTTATGGGCAAAGCATTGTACAATGATGCACGGAAACCGCCAACCAACCGGTGGCCTTTTATGCCATAAATATTATTTTCCTCTGCGAAGTCAAGAAATTTTTTCTCAATCTCTTTATCTTCCATTACAAAACAAACATTCATTTTGCTACGGTCAGGTTTATTAACTGTAGGAATAAAAATTGAACTGTTATCAATAGCATTATAAAGTAATTCAGCTTTTTTGTTATTCCTTTTTTCAAAAGCTTCCACTCCACCGTTTTCCTTTATCCAACGAAGGGTAAGCATGCTAACATAAACCGCAAAAACGGGAGGTGTGTTGAGCATACTTTTTTCCTTGATATGGTTTCTGTAATCCATAATAGTTGGAATAGCACGGTTTACTTTTCCCAAAATATTTTTATTGACAACTACCAGGTTTGCTCCTGCGGCACCCATGTTTTTTTGCGCTCCCGCATAAATAAGTGCAAACGCATTAAAGTTACGCTTCCTGCTGAAAATGTCACTTGACATATCTGCTATCAAAGGCACGCTTACTTCAGGAATTTCTTGCCATTGAGTACCATAAATAGTATTGTTGGTGGTAATATGAAAATATTTTGCATCATTTGGAACTGCAAAATCTTTTGGAATAAAATTAAAAGCGTGCTCTTTAGAGCTGCAAACAACATCAACATTGCCAAAAAGTTTGGCTTCCTTTATCGCTTTTGAACTCCAGACCCCGGTATCAGCAAAAGCGGCTGTTTCTTTTTCATTCAGAAGATTCATGGGGATCTGCATAAATTGCGTAGATGCTCCGCCATGCAAAAACAAAACTTCATGATCATCATCAAGATTCATTAATTCTTTTACCAAAGATCTTGCTTCCTCCATTACTGATTCAAAAAGTGAGGTACGATGTCCTATTTCTAAAATGGATAAACCGCTATTATTAAAATTTAAAATCGCTTTAGAAGCTTGTTCTATAACCTCTTGTGGAAGTATAGATGGCCCTGCGTTGAAATTATGGATAATTCCTAACTCGCCGGAGGGAGAATTTTTTATCATCATTTTAATTTTTTTTATTGCAAAAATAAATAAATAAACCCCTTAGATGCAATGGGATTTTTTCATTCATGTTCCCTTCCTTTTATTTTGCTGTTTTGCCAATTTTCATTCAATTCTTCAAATTCTTTTAAATCACTTTCCGAAAAAGTTTGTTTAGATAAAGCAGTTAGATCAGGTTGGCCCGCATTGATCCAGGCCGTGTACCAAAACGATGCAACAGCAAATATAGATTCCCGCATCCTTCGCTCTACCATTCCATTCAATTTTTTATTGTAAGCTTTGGAGTAATCTGAAGAATATTGTTTGATGACTATATTGTTTCTTTTTTCAAAGGCATATTTTTTATCCCCCGGAAATTGAACAGATAGTTCTTTTTCAAATTTTAAAACAGAATCAGCAGCTAAAGCGCTTTCCAAAATCCTGTCCCAAATAAACGACCCAGGATTTTTAATGTATTCCGCCTTACCTATAAAAAAATCAAACTCTTTATCTGCTAATAATTCAGGAACCCGGCTTTCCCAAAATCCGTGTATTCCTTTTTGATCCGTGTTTTGTCCGTTATGGTTGCTACTTGCATGCAATGGTACATGCGCATCGGAAATGTAATGCCCAATTTCTGCGCTATTCTTCATTATCAGGGAAAAGTTTTTTTCCTTAAAGGCGTTGGTCAGCCTGGTCAACATAGTTTGTACATGCCATGGTACTATTCCATGCACATTCAAAGAATCTTGCCCAAATTTGGCTATTGCATCTTTCCAGCTATGAGGTAAATTGGTAAAAGGATACTCACCGTATTGATCTATATCTATAAAATGCCTTGGCCCTTCGGCTACCACCGCATATCTTCTTTTATCGGGATCAACTGCATGTTCGGTAATAAATTCAATATTGGGTTTATATAAAACCAACATTTGTGGCGGCAATAAAAAAACCGCGTAATAATTTATTTTTTTATGAGCATAAAATCCCCAACAAAAACATTGGGAAGCCATACTCATCATACCAATCAATAATAAATATTTTTTCAAAACGATTACGTATTTGATTGAATAACTTCTGCCAGTGGATCGTCAGTACTATCAGTAATAGTTTGTGTTACACCACCACTTACCGCAAACTTCATGGATTGCGCTGCACCAATATTTGTTAACGGCCTGATTCTTTCCTTAGGTACAATATAAACATTACCCGCAACAGAATAAGCCATTGGCAAATAAACTGCAACATAATTTTCCATACCAAAACTGCTCATATCATCCTGGGTGATAAAACCCACCCGCCATACATCATTATCATCTACACAGGCAAGTACATTCTTGGTAAATTTTTTTTTGTTACCCGCAAAGGCTTCAAAAAAATCCCTTACAAAAGAATAAAAGAGTTTAACGCCGGGTGTTCTTTCCAAAAATTTATCCATAAAGGATAGCATCCTGCCCAATACGAAGAAAGAACTTAAATATCCTGTAACAATGACGGATGCAATGATTATAATAAATCCTATGCCCGGTATATTTATTTCCGGCCTCAATATGCTGTCAATTTTATCAAAAACAATATATATGAAATACATGGTAATGGAAACAGGGCCTATTATCAACAGTCCCTGTAAAAAATATTGGATTATTTTTTGATAACGAAGTTTGGATTTCATAATTAAATAAAAGTTAGGTTTCAAAGGTAGGTTTTGTACCGTTTATCCTGAAAATTTACATTTTTAAAAAATAATTAATGGAAACTTTGGCAACATAAAAAGTTTCTTTAGTTTTGCTGCCCGATGAATATAAGAGACAGGATAAAACAAAAGGCAGATGATCTTTATCGTCGTTATGGAATAAAATCTGTAACGATGGATGAGATTGCTTCCCAATTAGGTGTTTCTAAAAAAACTATTTATCAATCGTTTAATGATAAGAATGAGTTGGTAGATGCTGTGATTGCAGAAATGCTTGATTATAATAAAATTTGTTGCCAGGATAGCTGTAAGCGCTCGCAGAATGCGGTACATGAGGTTTATCTCAGTATAGATATTATACGGGATATGCTGGAAAATATGAATCCATCGATATTATTTGATATTGAGAGAGGACATCCGCAAACCTTTAAAAAATTCTCGGATTATAAATACAATTTTCTATCTGACCTGATGAAAAAGAATATTGAAAGAGGAAAAAAGGAAGGATTGTACAGGCCGGAAATCAATGCAGATGTGATAACAAAAATCAGACTTGAAACAATAATGTTACCATTTAATGAAGAAATATTTCCTAAAAATCAATATTCCCTTGTTTATGTTCAACAGGAACTAATAGAATATTTTCTTTACGGAATGGTAACATCAAAAGGATACAAGTTAATTACAAAATACCAAAAAGAAAGATTGAAAAAATAAGTACAATGAGAACAAGGTCCATAAAATTTATTGCTACGGGAATGTTGAGTATTGCCTGTTTTTGGGCAAATGCGCAGCAAAAAAATACTACACCGCAGACTCGTGCTTTTTCAGCAAAGGAGGCGGTAGATTATGCCCTGAAAAACGCGGTGCAGGTTAAAAACGCTTTACTCGACATAAAACTTCAGGAGGAGACTAATAAAGAAATTACAGCGGCGGCATTACCACATATTACAGCAAGTGGCAGCCTCAATTATAATCCTAAAGTGGCTGTTCAAACTTTCCCCAATTTCATTGCGATGGGTACTTATGGAGTGCTTATTGAAAATCATGTAAAAGACGGAAATGGAAACCCTATTACGGCCCCTTCTGATTATGGAATCATCAGCGCAGGATTTGGTTCTAAATATTCCCTGAATGGAGGTATAGATCTTAACCAGATTTTATTCGACGGTCAGGTTTTTGTTGGTTTGCAGGCAAGAAAGGCTGCTATCCAAAATGCTGAACTTGCTGCGGATATTACCAAAGAACAAATAAAAGCTAACGTTTACAAAATTTATTATCAACTGGTGGTAGGCCAAAGGCAAATAGGAACGCTGGATGCCAACATTGGCAACTATGAAAAATTGCTTCATGATACCCGTGAAATTTATAAGAATGGGTTTGCCGAAAAATTAGATGTTGATAAAGTGCAGGTGCAACTTAATAACTTGCAAACACAAAAATTAAAAGCGCAAAATCAAATTGATGCTGGAAAAGAAGGATTGAAATTTTTAATGAATTTATCTCAGCATGATGAATTGATTCTTACCGATACTTTATCTGATGAAGAATTAAAATCAAATATTCTTGACGAAAATTACAATTATACTGACAGGAAAGAGTATCAGCAACTTGAAACTGCAATGGAACTTGGCAAATTCAATATAAAAAGATACCAATTAAGCAAATTACCTACCCTTTCTTTATCCGGGAATTATAGCCAAAGTGCACAACGCCAGCAATTTGATTTTTTTAAGGGCCCCTATTTTACCTCATCATTTGTTGCACTCCACTTAAACTTTTCCATATTTGATGGTGGTGCACGAAATGCAAATATTGCTTCAGCAAAACTGGATTTTTTAAAAATGGAAAACAGTCTTGAGCAGTTAAAAGGATCGATTGAAAATGATGTTGCCCAATCGAGGCTTAATATGAAATCTGCTATATACACAATGGATAGCCAGAAAAAAAATATTGAATTGGCCCAACAGGTTTATAATTCTACCAAATTAAAATATGAACAAGGGCTGGGCAGTAACCAGGAAATTTCAACTGCACAGGCTGACCTGGTAACCGCTCAGAATAATTATTACAGTTCATTATACGATGCCATAATTGCAAAAATTGATTTCCTGAAAGCTGCCGGAAAACTTTAAATAAAAAAAATCAAAACAGAATAATCTTACAAAAATGAAAAGAATAATTAACATCAGTTTGATCGTGCTGTTCACGGCATTTGCTTCTTCTTGCGGGGATACCGGGAAAAAAGATAGCGCTTTAGCTGATAAGAAAGTGGAATTGCAAAAACTGAAAACAGAACAAGAAACATTAAATGGAAAAATAACAAAATTGGAAAATGAAATTGCCAAGCTGGATACCAGTGCAGGCATCCAGGGAAAAGCAAAATTAGTTTCGCTTACTCCTGTTACAAAAACTGACTTTAAACATTATCTGGATTTGCAGGGAGAGGTAGATTCAAAGAATGTTTCCTACATAACACCAAGTGGTCAACCCGGCCAGATAAAAGGCATTTATGTAAAGCAAGGAGAGGTAATACATAAAGGCCAATTGGTGTTGAAACTTGATGATGCAGTAGCACAACAAAATGTAAATGCCATTCGTCAACAAATGGGTAGTTTAAAAGCACAACTGGATTTAGCGAAATCCATTTATGAAAGACAAAAAAATCTTTGGGATCAACACATTGGAACAGAAGTTCAATTGCTACAAAGTAAAACGAATGTGGAAGCATTGCAAAACCAACTGAAAGCAGTTCAGGCACAGGTAAATACAGCACAGGAGCAGGCAAGCCAAAGCAATGTATACAGCGATGTAAATGGAACGGTAGATGAAGTAACCGCACATGTTGGGGAAACCTTCAACGGAAATCCATTGCAGGGCGGTTATATTAAAATTGTAAATAAATCTGATTTAAAAATCACTGTAACCATACCCGAAAATTATGCATCTAAAGTATCAAAAGGAGCATCGGTAATGGTTCAGATTCCGGATGTCAATAAATCTTTCAACAGCACCATTACATTTTTAAGCCAGACCATTGGCTCACTTACCCGTGGTTTTACAGCCGAAATAAAAGTACCTGCAGGAATGGCTTTACGACCTAACCAAATTGCATTGGTAAATATACTTGACTATACTGCCCCTAATGCAATTGCCATTCCATTAAATACTTTACAATCTGATGAAAATGGAAAATTTGTATTAGTAGCAGCAAAGGAAGGTGATCAACTGGTGGCAAGAAAAAGAAAAGTACTTATCGGAGAACTATATACTGACAAAATAGAAATTAAACAGGGATTACAGGAAGGTGATCAATTAATTACCGATGGTTTCCAGGGATTGTTTGACGGCCAATTAATAACTACCGTAAACAAATAGACGAAAACAAATTGAAACAGCTTTAGCGATAAAGCACAATAAAATATTTATGAGTTCATTTGAAAATTTTCAGGAAAAATATAAAGAATTCAAACCAACCAGTTGGTCAATAAAAAATAAGACTTCTATTTACCTGCTGATAATTTTTGTATCGGTAATTGGTGTTTTTCAATTTGTTACTTTGTCCAAAGAGCAATTTCCGGATATTGTAATTCCTACCATTTATGTTCAAACAGTTTATGTAGGTAATTCTCCTAAAGATATTGAAAACCTGGTGACGAGGCCCATAGAAAAACAATTAAAAGGAATTACAGGAGCTAAGATCAATAAAATAACCAGTACATCTCTCCAGGATTATTCTGCAATTACCGTTGAATTTGAAACAGATGTAAAAACAGAAGTAGCTCTTCAAAAAATAAAAGATGCAGTTGATAAAGCAAAGAAAGATTTGCCAACTGATCTTACCCAGGATCCTAATGTTCAGGAAGTAAGCCTTAGTGAAATGCCGATCATGTTTGTCAATCTGAGTGGAAATTTCGACATGATGAGTTTGAAAAAATTTGCAGATGATGCAAAAGACAAACTGGAAGAACTTCCGGAACTTACCCGCGTAGATATTGTGGGAGCGCCGGAAAGAGAATTCCAGATTAATGTAGATAATTATAAAATGCAAAGTGCCAATATCACTTTTGATGATATTGCTAATGCAGTAAAAAGGGAGAATGTTGATATATCCGGCGGCCTGCTCGAGATAGGAAATATGAAACGCACTTTGCAGATCAAGGGACAGTTTAAAAATGCGTTTGATCTCGAAAAAATTATTGTGCGCAATACTGCCGGCGCACCTATTTATTTAAAAGATATTGCTACCATAAAAGATACAGTTAAAACAAGTGAAAGCTTTGCCCGTTTAAACGGAAAAAATGTAGTTACTCTTAATATTATAAAACGTGCCGGCGAAAATTTAATTCAAACCTCTGATGATGTCAAGAAAATGGTGGATGAATTAAAGGGAACTATTTTACCCAAAAATCTTGATGTGGTAATTACCGGTGACCAAAGCCGCGCTACCCGCACCTCTTTTAATGACCTCGTAAATTCCATTGTAATTGGTTTCGTACTCGTTTTATTGATCCTGATGTTTTTTATGGGTGTTACCAATGCTTTTTTTGTGGCTCTTTCTGTTCCATTAAGTATGTTCGTCGCGTTCCTGTTTTTGCCTGCGGCGACATTAATAACAGGGTCAGATGTAACTCTCAATTTTATTGTACTTTTTGCATTACTATTCGGCTTGGGAATTATTGTGGATGATGCCATTGTAGTAATTGAAAATACGCACAGGATTTTTGTAGAGAATAAAGGAAAAATTTCAGCGATTGAGTCTGCGAAGATGGCAGCAGGAGAAATTTTTATTCCTGTATTAGCCGGAACACTTACTACACTTGCACCGTTTTTTCCATTGCTTTTCTGGCCTGGAATTATCGGAAAGTTTATGATCTATCTGCCGACGATGCTCATCTTTACTTTAACCGCTTCATTGGTTGTTGCGTTTATAATGAATCCGGTATTCGCGGTAGATTTTATGAATCATCCGGAAGTTCATGGAACAAAGAAAAAGTCGGCCATCTTTAAAAGCCCTGCTTTTTTGATTCCACTTTCTGCCGGTATTTTATTCGATTTATTTCATGTTACTTTTCTTGGCAACCTGCTTATTTTCTTTTCTCTTTTGGTTGTTTTAAACAAATATGTTTTTGATTCATTAATTCACAAATTCCAGAATAATGTGTTGCCGGCAATAATGGTCAATTATGAAAAATTATTAAGATGGGCAGTTACCCGATGGAGGCCTGTTTGGCTTCTTGTGGGCACTTTTGTTTTATTAATCCTTTCGGTAGCCTTCTTCGCAATAAGAAAAGTGCCGGTTGTTTTCTTCCCTAAAGGAGATCCTAATTTTATTTATGTTTATTTGAAATTACCTGTTGGTACCAGTGTTGACTATACCGATTCTATAACCAGTAATATAGAAAAAAGAGTTACAAAAGTACTCAACGGGCCACAGGGAAAACCAAATCCCATAGTAGAAAGTATTATTTCAAATGTAGCAATAGGAGCATCTGACCCACAAAGTGGCGACAGAAGTACACAGCCCAATCTTGGAAGAGTACAGGTTTCATTTGTTGAGTATGAAAAAAGAAATGGCGTTTCTACTGCGCCTTATCTTGATTCTATAAGGCAGGTAGTAAAAGGAATACCGGGTGCTCAGATATCTGTAGCTCAGGAAAGTAGCGGGCCCCCAACCGATCCTCCTATAAATATAGAAATTTCAAGTGAGAATTTTGAGCAGCTTACCTCAACTGCTACCGGGTTAAAAAATTATTTAGACAGTTTACAGATTCCAGGTGTAGAAGAATTGAAATTGGATGTTGATCTTACTAATCCTGAAATTACACTGACCATAAATCGTGAACGTGCCTTAATTGCAGGCGTTTCCACAGCCCAGATAGGACAGCAGATAAGAACAGCTTTATTTGGCCAGGAAGTTTCTAAAATAAAAGATGGGGAAGATGAATATAAAATTCAACTCCGCAATCTGGAGGTGCAACGGCAAAGCCTATCCGAATTATTGAACATGAAAATAGTATTCCGTGATATGGGAAGTGGCGGGCAGATAAAGCAAATACCAATTAGTTCATTGGTTGATGTGGATTATACCAGCACCTACGGAAGTATTAAAAGAAAGAATGTAAAAAGAGTGATTACTATATTTTCGAATGTGCTTTCAGGTTATACGCCAACAGAAGTAAATGCAAGGTTAAAAACTGCTATTAATGATTTTAATAAAAAAGGACCGGGTGTTACTATAACTCAAACAGGTGAGGGGGCACAGCAGGCAGAGACAGGAGCCTTCCTGGGAAAAGCAATGCTAATTGCATTGATGCTGATTTTGTTTATCCTTGTTTTACAGTTTAATTCTATCAGCAAATCTGTGATTATTTTAACTGAGATTGTTTTTAGCATTATCGGAGTATTACTTGGTTTTTCAATAACCGGAATGGAAGTTTCGGTAGTAATGACGGGAATAGGAATAGTAGGCCTGGCGGGTATTGTAGTTAAAAATGCCATTTTGGTAATTGACTTTGCTGATGAATTAAGAGCACGGGGAATGAAAACGAGAGAAGCAGTGATACAGGCTGGCAAAATAAGAATTATACCGGTACTACTTACAGCGCTTGCGGCCATTTTTGCATTGATACCTCTTGCCATAGGATTCAATATTAATTTTGTGACTATGTTTTCAGATCTGAATCCGCACATATTCTTTGGTGGAGATAGTGCAAGGTTCTGGAAGCCGCTTGCATGGACCATTATATTCGGACTGGCATTCGCGTTTTTCATGACACTTATAATGGTACCGAGTATGTACCTGATAGCTGAAAGGCTGAAGCGCCCTATGCGAAAGCATTTTGGGGGCAGATGGATTTCTATGCTTGGTATACCGCCTCTTACTATTTTATTCATTCCCTTGATGTTTATCACTATGTTTATTCATAGGGCACAGGCTGCAAGAAGGAAAAGAAAAATGGGAAATAAAGTTGGTGAGAAATGGACGGGCAGTTGGTTTTAAAATAATCTGACGGTCTCCGTCTGATTATTTTAAACAACAAAAACCTGCAAGGAAAATTTATTTCCTTGCAGGTTTTTTTATGCCTGTAAATTTTTGACAATTTAGCTGTAAGAAATTCCACACATTTTTTGGTGGGTGAAAACATATTGGTTAAAAAATTGTTTCATTTATTTGTCATTAATCAATTTTACATAATAAATTTAAACCACGCACGTTTAATCATTATTAATAACAGAACACAAAACCTAACCTATGATCGTTAAAGAAATCGTTTGCGAATTACTCATCGCAATTCATGTAATACTTTTCATACAATCAAGAAGAGAAAAAATTAAAGCATAATAAATAAGGCCGAGGGTTTTATGTCATTTATAAAAATCTGCTTTTTTACTAAAAGGCAACGGGAATTTCTTTGGCTAAAGGCTACACCACATTGTTCTTGAGTCAAATAATTTTTTAGATTTTTCTTGTTGCTTTGAGCCAATTATGCTCTTCGCCATCCAGGTAAAATGTTTCAATACATTTCAGTCCGGTTTTTTCTAAAACCATTCTTGAAGCAATATTGTTGATATGACACATGCCATAAATTTCATTCAATTTTAGATTTTCAAAGCCATAGTTTAAAGATGCGATTGCAGATTCGGTGGCAAACCCTTTTCCCCAAAATTTTGGAATAAGCCTGTAACCCAAATCGTAAAAATTTGAATGGTGATTTATTTCATCCTTTATTAATTTCAGGCCGGTCCAACCCATAAAATTATCAGTTTCTTTTTCAATAATTGCCCATCTGCCAATCCCGTTATCAAAATATTGCTGCCTTATAAATTCAATAATTTTTCTGGATTGTTCAATATTGTTTAATGGTTTTTTTTCTAAAAATTCATGAACAACTTTATTGGAATCAAGTTCAAACATTCCTTTGTCGTCAGTAGGAAGCAATTCCCTTAATATTAACCTCTCTGTTTCTATAAAGATTTCCATTTAGTTTGAATAATATGTTTTATTTTGAAAGCAAAACCGGGTAAAATAGATTGTATTATTACCAAATATAAGTTATGTTGACAAAAGCATCTTTTATGCAAATTCATAAAATATCAAAAATCTTTTTTGATTGATTATATTTGCAACCCTTATAAAAAGTTTACTGCCTTTTTAGGCATAAAAATTATTATGCATGATCTCTATTTCTCCTTTTAAAGCATTAAGACCTGAGCCTCAGTTTGCCAAACAGGTGGCATCTCGTCCTTATGATGTATTAAGCAGCAAAGAAGCCAAAGTGGAAGCTGAAGGAAATCCCTATTCATTTTTGCACATTACAAAAAGCGAAATTGATCTTCCGGCAAATACAGATGTTCATAGCAAAGAAGTTTATGAAAAAGCGAAGGAAAACCTTGATGCTTTTATGAGCCGCCCGGTACTTTTTCTGGAAAGCAAACCCTGCTATTATATTTATCAGTTAATGATGAACGGAAGAACTCAGACAGGCCTGGTTTGCTGCAGCTCTGTAAATGATTATGAAGAAGGACTGATTAAAAAACATGAATTGACCAGGCCGGAAAAAGAACTTGACAGAATCAATCATATTAAAACTACAGGTGCACAAACCGGAAATGTTTTTCTTGCCTTCAGGGATGTAGATTTATTGAATGAAATTATAGAAAAATGGAAGGCAGAAAAGAGCCCGGTTTATAATTTTACGGCTGATGATAATATTCAACATACTGTATGGGTTATCAGCGATGAAAAGATGATTGACAGGATAACAGAAATTTTTAAAACTGAAGTAGAATGCACTTATATCGCAGATGGGCATCATCGGGTAGCATCTGCAGCCAAAGTGAAATACCAGCTGGCAGATAACGAAGAAGCCGGTCATTTTCTTTCTACCTTATTTCCTGCGAGCCAATTGCATATAATGGATTATAACCGTGTAGTAAAAGATCTTAATGATTTATCCGAAGATGAATTTTTAAATAAATTAAATAAAGATTTTACCATAGAAAAAGAAAGTGAAGCCTACTCTCCGGCTGCTCCACATAATTTTGGCATGTACTTTAATGGCCAATGGTATAAACTTACTGCGTTGGATGGCACTTTTTCAACAGACCCTATTGGAATTCTTGACATAACTATTTTGCAAAACAATTTACTGGATCCTTTATTAGGAATAAAAGATCAACGTACAGATACCCGTATAGATTTTATTGGAGGAATAAGAGGGTTAAGTGAACTGGAGGAAAAAGTAAACAGTAAAGAATGGGCCGTGGCTTTTAGTTTGTATCCTGTAAGCATTCAACAATTGTTTGATATTGCAGACAGCAATAACATTATGCCTCCAAAAAGTACCTGGTTTGAGCCAAAATTAAGAGATGGATTGATTACTCATCTCATAGCGTAATAGCAAAAAAATGTGGGATAAAATTAAGGCATTAAATGCCCGGAATAGATCATCATCAATAAGATAATACCTACAATAACCCGGTAAATACCCCATACCCGGAATCCGTGTTTCTTTAAAAATTCAATAAAGAATTTAATAGCGATCATGGCCACAATAAAAGCTACAATATTTCCAATGGCAAGAAGTTTTATTTCTTCACCGGTAAAGCCACCGTCATCCTGGTAAAATTTTAATAATTTATAACCGGTAGCAGCCAGCATGGTAGGCACCGCAAGAAAAAATGAAAATTCTGCTGCGGCGCTTCTGGTGAGTTTTTGCTGCATACCCCCAATAATAGAAGCGGCACTGCGACTGACACCGGGGATCATAGCAAGGCATTGCCAAACGCCTATCGCAAAAGATTTTGTGTAAGAAACTTGCTTTTCTGATTGAATACGTGGCCTGGTAAAAAATTTATCTACAAAAATTAAAAGAATACCACCAGCCAGCATGGTAACTGCAACTGTTGTGGAACTTTCCAACAAGGCATCTATCTTTTTTGAGAATAACAACCCCAGGATGATTGCCGGAATTACACCTATCAATAATTTGAAATAGAATTGCCAATTTTTAAAATCGAAAAATTTTTGCCAATATAAAACTACTACTGCAAGAATAGCTCCCAACTGTATGGCAATAGTAAATACTTTGGTGAAATCATTTTCTGCTACCCCCAACAATTTTTCTGTAATGATCATGTGCCCTGTAGAAGAAATAGGAATAAATTCGGTAATACCTTCTACTATTCCAATAATAATTGATTCAACGATGGTCATTTTAAAAATATTATTAAGAGGTGCAAAAAATCAGGAGCCTACATAAAAAAAGCGATGAAATAATCACCGCTATTTTTATGTCTTTATCAAAACTATTTTTGTTTTTTCATTATTGCAAAAATCTCTACCACCAGCCCGGCAATAATAAGAATCGGAGCCAAAGTTATTCTTCTGAAACTGTAAATTTCATTATCGTTGAATACATTTGGATCAGTGCTTTTTCCACCCGCCATTAAGAAAAAACCAATGGCCATGATTACTAATCCAATAATCATCCATTTATAATTTTCTTTTGTAAATAATTTATGTACTTCTTCTGCATGTTTTATTGGCTGGTGTTTTGCCTGCGCAGTAGGGGTGTTTTTATTTGAACTCATAGTAATAATTGAAAGTGCAATGTTAAGTAATTTATGAAAAATGTCCTATTTTAATATAGTTCATCCAGTTTCATTTTTAAATATTTTAAAGCCGAACGGTGGGTGCTTAATACCGTGATGAATATGCCAAGAATGGTGATTCCCGAAAAAATTAAAATCATATTCTTGGTATCATGGAGCACCTTTAGATAAGGAATAAATTTCTCTGAAAGTGTGATGAATCCGATCATTAAACCTATAGCAATGGCCGATGCAATAATGCCATTTACAACCGCCCGCCCATCAAGTGGCCGCGTAATAAACCACCGTGTAGCGCCTACCATCTGCATGGTTTTTATCAGAAACCTGTTGCTGTACATTGCCAATCTAATAGTGTTATCAATAGAAATAATTACAAACAGCGATAAAATAATCGCAACGATCAGCAAAACCAATGTAGTTGTTTTTACAAATTCACTCACACCGGCAACAGTTGCTTTGGGTGTTTGAAATTCAGAAACTGTAGTTGGAAAATTAGTAAGGAGATTGCTTTCTAATTTTGCCAGGCTATCCTTATCAACATAATTTGCCTTTACATAAAAGTCAATACTTTCCGGCAAAGGGTTACTGATGGCTAATTTTTTCCAAAGTGTATCATTATCCTGATTGTATTTTTCCAAAGCTTTTTCCTTGGTGATATATTGCACATTTACCGCAAAAGGAAGGGAATCGATATAATTTTTTACTGAATCAATTTGTTTGGTATTTGCTGTACGGTATATGTATGCATGTAATTGGATATTTTCTTTAAAATAATCTCCTGTTTTTTTAATGTTCAGGAATATCCAACCCACTATACCAAAAAGAAACAATACTAATGAAACGCCAATAATGGCATATACATAAGAGGGTTTCCCGCGTTTGGTAGATGCTTTTCCAAATTGAGCCATGATAAAAAAATAAGTTTATTTATAACAGAAGTTATCAGCCGGGCAAAAATAAATCATTTTGGATAGGTTTAGTATTTTTGCGCCTTTCCCAATGATTGCTAATGTAATTTACATCTGTCATTAGAAATAGCAGAGAATGAATCAATAACATTTCTTTCACAAAAAAATAATAAATCGCTTATATCTTTTAATATTTTGCAAAAGTGATTTTTGTAAAAATTGATAACAGCACAACACAATATTAATTTGGAATTTTAATAATAAAGAATGGAATATAATTTTAGAGAAATAGAAAAAAACTGGCAGGCAGTTTGGAAGGATTCCGGAATTTACCAGGTGAGCAATTCATCGGAAAAGCCAAAGTATTATGTTTTGGATATGTTTCCTTATCCCAGTGGTGCAGGTCTGCACGTTGGCCACCCGTTAGGCTACATAGCAAGCGATATATATGCACGTTACAAAAGATTGAAAGGCTTTAATGTACTGCATCCAATGGGCTTCGATAGTTTTGGATTACCTGCAGAACAATATGCAATTGAAACCGGCCAGCATCCCGCAACAACAACCGAAAAAAATATTGCCACTTTTAAAAGCCAATTGGATAAAATAGGATTTTGCTATGATTGGAGCCGTGAAATAAAAACAAGCGACCCTGAATATTACCGATGGACGCAATGGATTTTTTTGCAATTATTTAAAAGTTGGTATAATCATGATACTCAAAAAGCGGAATCTATTGAAACATTGATCATTGCTTTTGAAAAATCAGGTTCTGCCAATTACCTGGATCAAACTACTTATAGGTTTTCTTCCGGGGAATGGAAAAGTTTTGATTCAAAAAAACAACAGGAAATTTTGATGGATTTTCGCCTGGCATTTTCTTCTTATGGTGAAGTGAATTGGTGTGAAGCTTTAGGAACTGTTTTAGCAAATGATGAAGTGGTAAATGGAGTAAGTGAAAGAGGCGGTCACCCGGTAGAAAAAAAGAAAATGCGGCAATGGTATTTACGCATTACAGAATATGCTGACAGGTTATTACAAGGGCTGGAAACAGTGCAATTCAGCGATGCCATGAAGGAAATGCAGCGCAACTGGATCGGTAAAAGCGAAGGAGCGGAAATGCAATTCGCAATTGACAATTCACAATTGGCGATTAAAGTCTACACTACGCGTCCCGATACTATTTTCGGTGTAGATTTTTTAGTACTTGCTCCTGAACATGAATTGGTAAATCAAATCACCACAACAGAACAACATAAATCAGTAGACGAATATCTTACTTATGTAAAAAGCCGAAGCGACAGGGAAAGATTATCTGAAGTAAAACAAATCACCGGATGTTTTACTGGTGCCTACGCTGTTAATCCATTCGATGGAAAACGAATACCCATCTGGATTGCAGAATATGTGCTGGCCGGATATGGTACAGGCGCTATCATGGCCGTTCCTTGTGGTGATCAAAGAGATTTTGATTTTGCTACACATTTTAATATTGCCATTACGAATATTATAGGTAATCATTTTAATGGTAATGAGGCCAATCCTACCAAAGAAGCGGTGCTTGAAAATTCAGGGTTTTTAAATGGCTTGTTGATGAAAGATGCTATTGGCGTTGCCATTAATAAAATAGAAGAATTGGGTATTGGAAAAAGAAAAATAAATTACAGGATGCGGGATGCGGGATTTAGTCGTCAGCGCTATTGGGGCGAACCTTTCCCTATTATCTGGAGCGATGGAATTGCTGTTCCTTTGGATGAAAAAGAATTGCCTTTGGAATTGCCTTTTGTAGAAAAATACGGCCCCGGAAAAGAAGGCGAGGGGCCATTATCAAATTTAATTGATTGGGTAAATATGCCCAATGGCAAACGGGAAACATCCACCATGCCGGGTTACGCAGGAAGCAGTTGGTATTTTCTTCGCTACATGGATCCTCATAACAATGAAACATTTGCTGATAAAAAAGCCACTGATTACTGGAACCAGGTAGATGTGTATATCGGCGGAACGGAACATGCTGTTGGGCATTTATTGTACAGCCGTTTATGGACAAAGGTTTTATATGATTTAGGTTATATCAGTTTTGATGAGCCTTTTAAAAAATTGGTAAACCAGGGGATGATAACGGGAGTTTCTGAATTTATTTACCGTTATAACCCAAATCAAAGCGATTCAGATTCAAAATTGATGGCTAATCAGATTCCAATTTTGAATATTAATATAAGTGAATTGCTTTCCGATATATCAAGTCCTGCAGCAATGATGGCTATAGGAGAAGGAGAAATGTATTTTTCAAAAGATATAATACCTCCTAATGAGGAAAATAAATTTACTCCTATACGTGTATTAATAGATTATGTTGATTCAAATAAACTTGACGTAGAGTCTTTAACAAAAAATAATAATAGATACTCTAAAGCTTTTTTTGTTACTAAAGAAGGATTTTATTTTAAAGAGAAATGGTATAGTAAGGATAAGGAACTATCAGTAAAACAGGTTTTTGTTACGATTTCTGTTGGAGAAAAAATGTCTAAATCCAAGCTAAATGCAATCAATCCTGATGTATTAGTCGACAAATATGGTGCAGATACTTTCCGCATGTATGAAATGTTTCTTGGCCCGGTGGAACAAAGCAAACCCTGGGATACCAAAGGGATTGAAGGTGTGCATCGTTTCCTGAAAAAATTATGGAGATTATTTTTTGATGATATAAAAGGCAAAATATGGACTGAAGAAAAAGCAAATGATGCAGAATTAAAAACGCTGAACAAAACCATTAAAAAAATTGAAGAAGATACAGAGCGTTTTTCTTTCAATACCGCCGTAAGCGCTTTTATGGTTTGCGTAAATGAACTTTCAGATTTGAAATGCCATAAAAAAGAAATACTTGAGCCATTGCTAATTTTACTCACTCCTTATGCGCCGCATATTTCCGAAGAATTATATCATGAACTGGGAAATAAAGATTCAATATTGAATGCTGCTTATCCAAAATTGGAAAATAAATATTTGATAGAATCTGAAAAAGAATACCCGATTTCTATCAATGGAAAATTGCGTACTACCATTACTATCTCACTTGATGCACCACAGCCTGATGTTGAAAAAATTGTTTTAAATAGTGAAATAGTTCAAAAATGGCTGGATGGTAAATCACCTAAAAAAATAATTTTTATAAAAAATAAAATGGTGAATGTGGTAGTGTAATGTCTGCTTTTTTATTTTTAATCATACAATAAAAAAACGCCCACCAATTTAATTCAGTGGGCGTTTTTTTTATACCAAACGGTTTAAATATTTTTATTTACCAACTTCTTTCAACATTTCTTTCACCGCGGCTTCTATCTGCTGGTCTTCTCCGTTTTGTATTTTATTGTAATCATTTTGCACTTTAATATCTGGCTCCAATTGCATATTTTCCAATGGCTTATTTTCTTTCAACCCGATAACGGCAATCATTGGAATTCCAAATATCATGGTTGGGTCTATTTGTGTTTCCCACCAAACAGCAGTGCCAGTGCCGGGTACAGGCATTCCTATTAATTTCCCGATTCCTTTGGCTCTATACGCATAAGGGAAAACGTGCGCATCGCTATAATTGGCCTCGTTCATTACCACACAACTTGGTTTTGCCCATTTGCCCTGAGGCTCGCCACCAGCTATAGGTTTTATTCCATACGGTTCATATTTTATATATTCTTTTCCTGCCAGGAAATTAGAAAGATCCTCATGCAGCCAGCCACCACCATTAAAACGGGTATCAACAATCAACGCCTCTTTGTTAAGGTTTTTGCCTAATACTTCATCGTATACATCCCGGTAACTGTTATCGTTCATTGCCTTTACATGAACATATCCAACTTTACCGTTGCTTAGCTTATCAACCATTGCCCACATTTTATTGGTCCATCTTTTATACAATAATTCATTTTCTTCACCTATAGAAAAAGGTTTTACCACTTCATCAAAAGTTTTATTAGTTGCCGGATCTTTTACAGTAAGTAATACATTCATGTTATTTTTCCTGTTTAAGAAAATGGCCCAATCGGATGAATCATCAATTTTATTTCCATCTATTTCCATTAAAATTTGCCCTGCTCTTATTTTTGATTCAGCTTTATCCAGCGGACCGCCGGAAATTACTTCAGTAATCTTCAAGCCTGTTCCTCCTTTGGTTTCATCATACAGTAAGCCAAGAGCGGCGGTTTCATCAGGGTTGTCAAATTTTGGCCGGTACCTTCCTCCTGTGTGTGATACATTTAATTCACCCAGCATTTCACTCAGCAATTCCCTGAAATCGTAATTGTTATTAATGAAGGGAAGAAACATCGCATACGTTTTTTCATACATTTCCCAGTCAAGGCCACGCATGTTAGGATCGTAAAGTTTCTTTTTTACCTGCCGCCAGGCATGGTGAAAAATATAATCACGTTCTGCCATTTCATCCAGCACCATTTCACTTTTTATGCTCACCGGGGTTACTTTCCCGCTTTCGGCATCTACCCTGGAAATTTTACCGTCAGCGAGAACAAAAAGTGATTTGCCATCTTTACTCATTTCAAGTGCTCCGCCATTGGCACCTAGTTTTGCAAGTGTCTTTAATTCATGTGTTCTTGTATCAACTACCCAAAGGTCAAATCCCTTTTCAAATTTTGCAGTAAAGAAAAGTTTATCTCCTTTTGGTGAAAGCCGGTAACTGCCAAGGTTTATTGATCCGGTGGTTAACCTGATTCTTCGTGTATCCAAATCTGTTAAGTCCATTTTAAATGGCTCTTTTATTTTTTTCAATAAAGCAGAATCTTTTGCTTTGTCCTTTGTACTATCTTTTTCCTTGTCTTTAAAAAGTTCATATTCATCTTTATCCAGTTTAAATTCATCATAAGTTTCTTTATCAAAAAACATGGCATAAATATCAACCTCCCTTGGTCCTTGTATTGCCAAAGGCCGTTTACCGTTTCTATCAGTAGTCCACAACAAAGTTTTTCCATTTAATCCCCATTGCATGGCTGCACTGGAAAATCCTGATTGGGTAACATCGGTTCCTTTATCATTTTGGGTCACATTAAAAAGCATAATTTCACTGGAACCATAATATCCCTTTGAACTCCGGGCAGCTATCCATTTGCTATCCGGGCTCCAGGTATAAGATTGGTCCCCGTCAGAATAAGAAAAATTTTGTCCCTCGGGAATAATAGTCCTGGAAGATTTCTTATCAAGATTGTAAACCTTTAAAATATTTCTTTCTTCGAGATAAGCGATTTCTTTTCCATCCGGAGAAACAACGGGCTGAAATTCATCTTTTTTAGAATCAATTATATCCTCAGTATTGATAATGGTTGAAGCATAAAAATAAGGTTCTTCTTTTCTTTTGATAGAGGCTTTCACGATGTCCCAACCGGTGCCTTCATGTTCAGCGGCAAAATAAAGGCTTCTTCCATCCGGTGAAAAAGATACACTTCTTTCCTGGTAAGGTGTATTGGTAATCCGTTTGGTATTACTGCCATCAACCGAGGTGGCGAACACTTCTCCGCGATAAACAAATGCTATTTCTTTTCCATTGGGCGAAAGCGCAAACTCAGTGGCGCCGCCATTTACAGGTAATATTGTTTGTGTATTGCTATTGTTTTCAGAATTGATAATAATTTCTATTTTTTGAGGAGAACCATTTGGTGCCAGGGTGTAAATTTCACCGTCGTAAGTAAAACAAAGTTTATTATTTCCTGATGCACTTAAATGCCTTACGGGGTTATTTTTAAAATTGGTTAATTGTGATTCTTCTCCGCCAGTAAGAGGTGATTTATACACATTGAATGATCCGCTTTTTTCATTGAGATAATAAAAACTTTTTCCATCGTTACTAAAAACCGGTTCACGGTCTTCCCCGATAAAAGAAGTAAGTTTTTTATAGTCATTCGATTTTGAAGTATACAACCAAATATCGCGGGTAACCGATGAAGTATGATGCTTACGCCATGGATCTTCATAACCTTTTATGTCTTCAAAAATGATTTCATCTCCTTTTGGATTATAATGAGCATAATCCATTCCCGCTTCATTGATCATAACGCTGCGTCCTCCTGTTGCTGGTACTTCATACAATTTTGTAAATACTCTATCAACAGGGTATCTTGCAGAAGCCGCCAGGTCGTGCCTGGAGGTAGTAAAAATAATTTTACTGTCGTCAGGAGAAAAATCTGTTGGATAATCGGGTGCAGAATTAAAGGTCAATCTTGTGGGTTCACCACCGTCTGCAGAAATTACAAACACATCAAAATTGCCAAAGCGGTCGCTGGCAAAAGCGATCTTTTTTCCATCGTGGCTCCATATGGGCCTGAAGTCATAAGCGGGATGCATGGTAAGCGGATAAGCGGTGCCTCCTTGCGATGAGACCTTATAAATATCACCTTTAAAACTAAAGGCTATTGATTTACCATCAGGTGAAATGGAAGGATATCTTAGCCATAAAGGGTTGGATTGAGCAAATGATACGCTCACAAAAAAAACAGATATCAAAAAGGAGAAAAACTTCTTCATATAAAAAATGTTTTGGTAAGAAAAAAGGAAATTGCAATTTATAAAAATAAGATTCTATGAATTCAATAGAAAATAATTTATGTAAACGGTTAAAAATTCATTCCGGAGATTTTCATCCTGTAGTTAATTGTGATCCGGAAAGCGAAAAGATTATTCAACTTGATTTTACAGAAAAGAATAAAGAATTAGAGAAAATCGATTTTGAAAATACAGAAATATTCAGCCAATATATTTTTACAAAACTGGAAACCGAAAATGCAAAATTTGGTATTGGCGGATATGATGAAATGAGGACAGTCTATTCTAGAAGTGAACTTTTTAACAGCAACCTTTCAGGAGAAAATCAAACGGTTATTGAGGAACCACGGAGGCTGCATTTAGGTGTTGATATTTGGGGCAAACAAGGAACAGAAGTTTTTGCACCTTTAGATGGAACGATTCACAGTTTTGCATTTAATGATCATTTTGGTGATTATGGTGCTACCATTATTTTATCGCACAGGCTGGAGGGGATTGAGTTTTATACATTATATGGTCATCTTTGTTTAAAAGATATTCAGGATATCAAACAGGGCAATCGCATAAGCCGGGGACACATAATAGCACACTTTGGAAAACCGTCAGAAAACGGGCATTGGCCTCCCCATCTGCATTTCCAGATCATTAACGATATTGGTTCTTTTGCAGGCGACTATCCCGGCGTTTGTAAATTAAGTGAGAGAGAAATATTTCTATCTAATTGCCCTGATCCGGATTTAATTCTAAATATGAAAAAATTTATTAATTAACACAAACTATATAAGTAAATTATACGTTTAAAGAAAGGATCACCCAAAAAATTGTAATTTTACTAATTAATTTTATCAAATGGATATAACACCGGGCCCCCTGTTAAAAAACATAAATTCCCCTGCTGATTTAAAGAAACTCGACCGTAGCCAATTACATGAATTAAGTGATGAGCTTCGGCAATATATTGTGGATGTAGTGAGTGTGCATGGTGGACATTTTGGTGCAAGTTTAGGTGTAGTGGAGCTTACCGTTGCGCTGCATTATGTTTTTAATACTCCTTATGATCAATTGGTTTGGGATGTAGGCCACCAGGCTTATGGCCATAAAATACTTACCGGCCGCAGAGACAGTTTTGTAACAAATAGAAAATATAAAGGCATAAGTGGTTTTCCCAAAAGGTCGGAAAGTGAGTATGATACTTTTGGAGTAGGGCATTCTTCCACATCTATTTCGGCTGCGTTAGGGATGGCGATGGCTTCACATTACAAAGGTGAAAATGACAGGCAACATGTGGCAATTATTGGTGATGGAGCTATGACTGCAGGCCAGGCGTTTGAGGCCATGAACCATGCGGGAATTGAAAAAAGTAATTTGTTGATTATCCTTAATGATAATTGCATGAGTATTGACCCCAATGTGGGCGCTTTAAAAGAATACCTTACTGATATTACTACTTCTTTAACCTATAATAAATTTCGCGATGACTTTTGGAAAGCTTTGGGCAAACTGCCGGGCAAAACTTTTTCAAGAGCAATGGTTTCAAAAATGGAGGCTTCATTAAAAGGATTGATCAGTAAAAGCAGCAATCTTTTTGAATCGCTTAACCTTCGTTATTTCGGGCCAATAGATGGGCATAACATTAATAATCTTGTAGACACTTTAAGAGACTTGAAAGATATACCCGGACCGAAATTATTGCACATTAAAACGGTGAAAGGTAAAGGATATGAATTGGCAGAAAAAGATCAAACCAAATGGCATGCACCGGGATTGTTTGATAAAATAACTGGTGAAATTTATAAGAAAAAATTTGAAATTCCACAACCGCCAAAATACCAGGATGTATTTGGGTTTACTATTATTGAACTTGCCGAAAAGAATGATAAAATAATGGGAGTTACTCCCGCAATGCCAAGTGGATGTTCATTAAAATATATGATGGAAAAAATGCCGGACCGTGCATTTGATGTAGGCATTTGTGAGCAACATTCGGTAACACTAAGTGCCGGACTCGCTACACAGGGAATGAAAGTTTACTGCAATATTTATTCTTCATTTATGCAGCGGGCTTACGACCAGGTGATTCATGATGTGGCGATTCAAAATTTGCCGGTAGTATTTTGTTTAGACCGCGCAGGCCTTGTAGGCGAAGACGGGCCTACACACCATGGCGCTTATGATATTGCCTATATGCGATGCATACCCAACATGATTGTAAGTGCCCCAATGAATGAAAGTGAATTAAGAGATTTGATGTACACCGCACAATTGGAAACTACCAAAAATCCATTTGTAATACGCTATCCGCGTGGACAGGCTGTAAAAGCAGATTGGAAAACTGAGATGAAAGAAATTAAAATTGGTACAGGAAGAAAATTGAAAGATGGGGAAGAGATCGCTATACTATCTTTTGGCCATCCGGGTAATTTTGCTGCGGCAGCCATAAGAGATGTTAAAGCAGAAGGACTAAATCCTGCACATTATGACATCCGGTTTGTAAAACCTTTGGATGAAGAATTACTACACGAAGTGTTTAATAGATATGCTAAAATAATTACTGTGGAAGATGGAACTATTGTCGGTGGTTTTGGATCAGCTATTTTAGAATTTATAAATGAACATCATTACAAGGCAGATATAAAAATGATGGGAATTCCTGACCGTTTTATTGAACATGGCTCTCCAAAACAATTGTACGAAGAAATAGGAATTGATGCCAATCATATTGCAGAAGCAATAAGGGATATGGCTAAAATTGAAGTAAATAAATTATTGGCGGAATAGTTTTACGAACTGTACTTCCCCTTTTTTACATTCAGATTGATTGTCACCATTCAGCAAAACCGGGCAATTGTTATTTTAAGAAAATTATTGAATTGGTTCTACCTTATCTTTTTGAGGTTTACTCCTGGTAATTCTTTGAATTAATTTTATGACACCAAAGATAATTGCCCCAGCTCCAATTATACCTACGATATATGCCAAAGCTTCTGAACCGGAACAGGCTATGCTGCAGGAAAGCGCCAATAGTAAGGACATTAAGAATCCGGCTGCTATGATTGCAAGAATGATCAACAAAGTTTTTTCTGTTTTAGTAGCACCTTTATATTTCTTTCTTATTTCTCTTAATTTTTTTAAAAAATTTCTTCTTAATTCTTTTTTAGAACTTACTGAAGATGCTTTAGAAACAGAATAGGAATTGGCCGCCTCAGGATGGCGAGGAGTAATGATTGAAATTCCGTATGCCGGTTGAAAAATTCTTATTCTATTTTCATTAATGGAATTCCCGGAATAAACCAGAAAAAGAAATGTTGCGATGATCAAAATTCCATCTGCCATTTTATGGCGGAAATAGAAATTTTTGTATCGACTTTTATTTTTCCCGGAGGGATATATCAATACTCCCACAATTGTGAGGAACATTGCGGCCAGACAAAAGAATGGATTGAAAATTACATTTATCGAATCACTGCCGTCCTGTTAAAATGTAGTATAGTTCTTTGAAAATATTGCTGGATAAGGGTTCTAGAGTTTTTAAAATTCAAACGATTTGAAATGATTTGAGTTTTTTGATTTACAATTGTTTGTAAATCAATTTATTAT
>DATCMY010000578.1:0-23479 GCA_036565505.1 Hanamia sp. | reverse complement strand
CTATTTAAAAGCTCATCATATTTTGGAAGTAGAAGAACTCTCTGAAGATTCATTAGCTTTTTTACAAAAACCTGTACAAAAAAATAGTAAAAAATAAATTCCGATCTTCCACCAACAACCGTTGAATTATTTAATAAAAGCTTGAAACAAAAACCTTGAAATTTATAAAAATTTATCATGCATAAAGGCTTTTTAAAAACCGCGGCATTATTGGGAGCATTTTCAATAGGTATTGGTGCATTTGCGGCTCATTCTTTAAGAGGAAGCATATCCGACTATGCTTTGGGTATCTTTGAAACTGCTGTTCGTTACCAGTTTTATCATGTATTTGCTTTATTGATTGTGGGAATTTTATATAAAGAATTTCCAGGTAAATTAATAAAGTGGTCGGGCATTTTATTTATTGCCGGTATTATTCTTTTCAGCGGATCATTATACATTCTTGCAGTCATTAAAGCCGCAGTATTACCCGGGTACAATTGGGTAGGCGCAATAACTCCTTTAGGTGGCTTGTGTTTTATTATTGGATGGATTTGCCTTTTTTTAGGAATATCAAAAAAAGTAAAATCCTAAATCCGCTTTTTGATAATAACAATAAAACAATTTAACCCTTTCTCTATCTTTGCTACCAAATGGCGACTACCAAAAAAACTAAGAAAACAAAAACAGCAGATACTTCTAAAATGAAACCTGAAAAGGTGGAAAAGATAGAAGTAAGAAAGCTTATTCATGATGAACGTTCGCATAAGATTGCCGGAACTGTTTTAATCCTGATTTCCTTTCTGCTATTCATTGCTTTTACCTCTTATTTATTTACCTGGCAGCAAGATCAATCAAAAGTGCTTCAGGGCGCAAAAATATTATTACCCAGCCATGATCAAAAAATGGCAAACGCCTTAGGAACTGCAGGCGCTTATTTTTCCGATATGTTTTTCCGTTCCGGTTTTGGTATTGCCTCCTATTTATTTTGTCTTTTTTTCTTTGTTGTCGGTGTAAATTTATTTGCTCCAAAAAAAATATTTTCTGTCAGCAGAAATATTCGCTATGTAATTGCGGGGCTTTTGGTGATAAGTGTTTGCGCCTCTTTTTTAATGCATACCCCACATTCACGTAATGCCAGCTCTGCCAATCCTGAATTTTTTTGGGGTGGAAAAGTTGGCGATATGCTCAATGAATGGCTCCAGCAGGAAATTGGATACACAGGAACGGCTGCGCTTTTATTCGTCGGCTTATTGAGTTATATTATCTGGCGTTTTAATCCTTCTTTTAATTTTAAGCATAAGAAAAAATATCTTGAAGAAACATTTTTTCCTAAAGAAAATGAAGAAACCTTTTCTGATGAAGATGACAACCAATCATTGTCAGGAGTGAATTTATTTCCTTTAACTACCAATCCGGCAAAAGAAGAAACTCCTTACAATCATGAATTTAATATTGTTGAAAAAGATGAAATTCCGGTAGGAGCCAAACAACCTCTACAACAGAAAAAAATTGAAATTCCTGTTTCTAAAAAGGATAATACTGAAAACGGGTTAACACTGGAAGTAAAAAATCCAGATCTGATAAATGAACATGAAAATAATGAAGAACCTGTTGCAATAAAACCAAAAATAAACCAGGAACCTTATGATCCTTCCCTCGAACTTAGGAATTATAAATTTCCGACTATTGATCTGCTCGAAACTCATGGTAGTGAAAAAATAATTCAGGACACTAATGAACTGGAAACGAATAAAAATCAGATCATCAGCACGCTGAAAAATTATGATATAGAAATACAAAAAATTTTTGCAACAGTAGGGCCAACTGTTACACTATATGAAATAATTCCCGCTCCGGGCGTGCGTATTTCACGTATCAAAAATCTTGAAGATGATATAGCCCTAAGCCTTTCAGCACTTGGTATTCGTATCATTGCGCCTATTCCCGGAAAAGGAACTATTGGTATAGAAGTCCCCAATATTAAGAAGACAGTAGTGAGTATGAAAACACTGTTGAATTCTGATAAATTTCTTAATAATCATTTTTCTTTACCCATTGCAATTGGTAAAAAAATTGATAACGAAAACTTTATAGTTGACCTTACTACTATGCCCCATTTATTGATGGCAGGCGCTACAGGGCAGGGAAAATCAGTAGGATTAAATGCAATTCTTGTTTCTCTTTTATATAAAAAGCATCCATCACAATTAAAACTCGTTTTAATTGATCCTAAAAAGGTAGAACTAAGTATTTATAAAACAATTGAAAAACATTTTCTTGCAAAATTGCCCGGAGAAGAAGACGCTATTATTACTGATACAAAAAAAGTAATTCATACACTCAATGCATTATGTACACTAATGGATATAAGGTATGACCTGTTAAAAGAGGCCGGAACAAGGAACATAAAAGAATACAATCAAAAATTTGTAGCCAGGAAATTAAACCCTGAAAAAGGGCATGAATTTTTACCTTTTATAGTTTTGGTTATTGATGAATTTGCCGACCTGATTATGACTGCCGGAAAAGAAGTAGAATTGCCAATCGCCCGGCTGGCACAGCTTGCAAGGGCTGTAGGTATTCATTTGATCATTGCTACGCAACGGCCATCCGTAAATATTATTACCGGTACTATTAAAGCGAATTTCCCCGCACGTATCGCCTTTAAAGTGAGCAGTAAAATCGATAGCCGGACAATTTTAGATATCGGTGGCGCTGAACAATTGATTGGGAAAGGCGATATGCTCATCAGTTATAATGGCGAACTTACCCGGCTTCAATGCGCATTTGTAGATACGCCGGAAGTGGATAAGATTACTGATTTTATTGGCTTTCAGCAGGGATATGCAGAGGCATTTAAATTGCCGGAATATGTAGATGAAAAAGAATTTGAAAATAAAACCTTTGACGCCAACGACAAGGATCCGCTTTTTGAAGATGCTGCAAGATTAATTGTGATGAGTCAAAGTGGAAGCACCTCATTATTGCAAAGAAAAATGAAACTCGGGTACAACCGCGCAGGTCGTTTAATGGACCAATTGGAAGCCTCAGGAATCGTTGGCCCAAGCCAGGGTAGTAAAGTTCGGGATGTACTTGTAAAAACAGAGGCTGAATTGCAGCAATATCTTTCATTTAATTAAACCATAATTTCTCCTCCCTGCTGCTTATTCAAACTTTCTTATTTTGTGATGAATAAAAGAATTTGCATGCTTTGCAAAATATGAAAGAAAATAATTCAAATAGCGGTTTACTTGATGAAACTGCCTGTACTCAACGTTTACAGGATATTATTACAGAAACGGCAAGTGCACTTTTTAAATTCATTTATAAAAAACACTCATCGCCCCAATTTTTACAATCCTCTTTATATGCATATTTAAATGAAAATAATTTTATTGAGAACGGGCAACTAATCAATGAAAATAAATTAGAAAATCATTTACGGCTCCCGGCCTTATTTTTAATTATACAGGAGTTGACAATAGTTAAAATTAATAATGATTTTCAAAATCCGGCATCTGCCAACAAGCTTCTTGATAAGGTATATCTTCAATTGCCTGAAATTTTAATTAATTTTTTAAACCAATTAAAAGGAATATTCCGGGAGAATTTCACAAACCAACATTTTGATTCCTTTGATTGCATCATTAATAATCCTGCAGATATTATTGGCAGTGTTTACAATAAATTTTCTTTTAATGAGCATCAGAAAAATAATGGACAACATTTTACCCAATCAAGCGAAGCTGATATTTTAAATGCTTTTTGTATTAATAAAAATACCAAAACAATCCTGGACAGCAGCTGTGGCTCAGGTACTTTTTTACTAAGGGCATTTTATTTTCTTCAATATTTTCATACAGAACTTTCAGAAGAAAAGTTGATTGGATCTTTAACGGGAATTGACATCAGCCCTTTTGCCGCCTATCTTACAACAGTTAATCTTTTTTTGAAAAGTAAAAGTAATTTCAATGCCAAAGAGGCAATTTTGAATGAAAATTTTTTAAACCTATATCCGGAAGATAGAATCATAAAAAATAATCATCTTCAACATTTTGATGCATGCATAGGCAACCCGCCATTCATACGTCACGAAGAAATGGATGACAAAAAAGAATGGCTGAAATTAATAAAAGAAGAGTATGGAATATCTTATATCAGCGGACAAAGTGACCTCTATATTTACTTCTTAATCCACACTTCCTTTTTTCTAAAAGAAGGAGCCCGTTTGGGTTATGTTATTTCCGCATCATGGCTCGATGTGCAGTTTGGTGGCGGATTACAGAAATTTTTACTAGATCATTTTAAAATAATTACTATTATAGATTACCAGGCAAAAAGGAGTTTTGAAACCGCTTCCGTCAATACCGTTTTATTGGTAATAGAAAAGTGTAATAATAAAAATGAACGTAATAATAATTTAATAAAATTTGTACGTATTAAGTGCCCTTATGAAAATTTGATTGGCGAGTTTGAATCCAAAACACGGATTAAAGAAGCAATAAAATTTGCAGTAAAGATTGAAAATTTTAGCGAAAACTATTTCGATAAAAATATTCAGGCCGAGGTAATTCAACAACATGAATTAGAAAACAGATCAACAATATCAGGAAAATATTCTAACGGGCATTGGGGTGCAAAATATTTAAGATCGCCTGAAATTTACAATAAGATCATGGCTCATTCAGGAAATATATTTATTCCTTTATCAGATATCGCAGATGTAAAATATGGTATTAAAACAGGCGCTAATGATTTTTTCTATTTAATTGACGAAACTTATAAAGCACAAAATTTGTCACCCGAAAATTATCAAAAAACATTTGGGCAAAAGAAAGACAAACATCAACAGATCTGGAATAACTGTGGCTGGTATTTATCAGGATTGAATGATCAACATTTCATCATTGAAAAAGAATTTATTATCCCGGTTTTTAAAACCCAGAAAGAAGCTGACAAACTTGATATTAACATCAATAAAATTAAATTCTTTGTTATAAGTTGTCATTTGCCAAAGGATATTCTTAGTTCTCAGCAGAGGAAGATTCTTAATTATATCAATTTTGCAGAGACTGAATTCAGCATTCATAAAAGACCCAGTGTTACCGGGCGCCATTTATGGTACGATCTTACTAACTCATTTTCGAAAGGTGAATTTATTTTTCCTTCAAAAATTGGCGAAAAATACAGGTTGATTGATAACAGGAAAGCGCAGTTAGTATGTGATAAAGTAAATTATGTTATAAAAATTAAAGAAGAATTCAAACAATACGCCAATGAACTTTTTCTGATTTTAAACAGTATCTGTTTCAGGTATTTTATTGATCTTTTTGCAAGGCAACTTACCGGCAGCCAAACTTTAAGTGATGTGGATGTCAATCTTTTAAAAAAGACACCAATCCCTCATCCCGCTTATTTCAGGGAACATTGTAAATATGTAGAAAATCTAATGAAAGCAATAAAATCACGTGAGCAATTCCCACTTTCAAAAGAGGTATTGCAGGAAGATAAATTTAAAACTGATCTTGCCATTTTTGAAACTATTGGTTTAAAGGAAAATGATGTGAAGCAACTTTATAAAGAAGCATCAGCATATGTTGAAAACAGGCAAATAAAATCCGACTCATTGAAATCATAATTTATTTGCAATGATTTTATAAAAAAAATATCATGAGCCATTTAGTGAGTTTAAAATTTCAACTATTCAATAATAAAATCTGGAATATTGCAAAGGCAATCATTAATCCATCAGGGCCTTTATTTCAATTAGCCTCAGAACAGGCTAAATTAAAATCTCTACACACGATGGCATCTTCACAATCAGGAATCCAGAGAGATGACGAAACAAAATACCAGCGCCAATTTATGGGCTGTCTTGCAGAAATATATGTAGAGGAATATTTGAATGAATTATTAAATGAAAATAATTTGAATGGAGCATTCTTAGTACAACGATACGACAATGTAAGAACCGACGGATTCAAAAGCCCAACGGATGAATATGATTTAAAGTTGTGCAACCAGGTTACTAAACGTGAATTTACAATCGAATCAAGATCTTCAATTGCTTATAACAGGAGCATTATAAAAGCGATAGAGCAATTTGATATTATTGGGCCATACTCGTCTATTGCTAAAGGTGAAGAAAAATATAACGATTTTTATGTGCGTCCGTTATATGAAGTGACGCGGGCAGAGCAATCCAATTACAGGGCCAACGATTTTGAAAAGCATATACGTGCAGGCTCAATTAATTTATATATTACCGGAGGTTGTACAAAAAAAGAAATGATAGAAAAAGGTTATCAAAAATCAATGCAGCAAAACAAAACCCAATATAAAGTAGTTAAGCTTATCAATGGTTTTGACGCAATTGAATTTAAAAATGAAATGATCAAAAAAATGACAACCGAACCACCGATTAAGTAGATTTAATTCTTCAAAGCATTCGCTTCAATATCTTCCATAGTAATGCCGGAATGGCTTTCATCATAAACACATTTGCCCTGGTTGATAATAAGAATTTGTGGCGACTGATGAGCTACCTTAAAATCATCCGCGATTTTATTAGAAATTTTTCTGTGTTTTATCAGATCGAGAAAATAGAAATCAATTCCTTCTGGCTGATCTTTTTTATCAAGCCTGTTTTTAGCCATGCTACTTACGGAGCATCTTGTACTGTGCTTAAAAATCACCTGGGGCTTATTATTGGAATTTAAAACGATCTCTTCAAGTTGGTCTTCATTCTGCAAGGGAATCCAGTTCATAAATTTTGTTAAACTATTGTTAGGGTAATTTTAATGGATAATATTTTCAGTCATAGGGCAACCTGTTCTATTGCGGCGGCTGCTGCTGCAAGAGGCTAAAGTGATTAAGATAAAACTTACCACAAATAAAGCGAAGAATAATTTTTTCATAGATAATAATTAATAGGTATTATTTTGCAAATTTAAAACAACTAATTTTAAGGTTTATACACAAAAACGAATTATATTTCAAACTATTGTTAAAATCACAACTAATTTTTTTCTAAATTAAATGCGGATCCATTTTATTTCTATCGGTGGCAGTGTTATGCACCAGTTGGCTATTGCCTTACAACACAAGGGGTATCTCGTAACCGGCAGCGATGATGAAATATTTGAACCGGCCGCCGGAAACCTTAAAAAGGAAGGAATTCTACCCGAAAAAACCGGATGGTTTCCTGAAAATATCACGCCGGATATAGATGCGATTATTTTAGGAATGCATGCCAAAGCCGATAATCCTGAATTGTTAAAAGCGATGGAACTTGGTTTAAAAATATTTTCATTTCCTGAATATATTTACCAGGAAAGTATCAATAAAAAAAGAGTGGCCATTGGCGGAAGCCATGGAAAAACGAGTACGACTGCAATGGTTATGCATGTGCTACAATATGCGCATGTTGATTTTGATTACCTGGTAGGTGCGCGCCTCACGGGATTTGATCAAAGTGTGCGGATTACCAATGCTCCCATTATTGTATGCGAGGCAGATGAATACCCGGCAAGCACCTTAGAAAAACGTCCAAAATTTCATTTTCTTTTTCCCCATATTGCCGTAATTACCGGAATTGCATGGGACCATATCAATGTATTTCCAACGTTCGGTTTTTACCTGGAGCAGTTTATTATTTTCATAAATAAAATAGAAAAAAACGGTGTATTAATTTACAACGAAACAGATGAGGTTTTAAAGAAGTTGGTAGCAGAAAATTTAAGGGATGATATCAGTTATATTCCTTATCACCTTCCCGATTATTTTATCGAAAATGGAATTACCAGTGTAAATATTGGCAAAGAAAAAACAGCATTAAAAGTTTTCGGGAATCATAATCTTTTAAATTTGCAGGCAGCTTATTTAGTTTGTAAAGAACTTAAGCTGGATGATGCTACTTTTACAAAAGCGATTTCCGGTTTTGCAGGTGCGGCCAAGAGGCTTGAATTAATAGCAGGGGAAAAAGATTGGAATATTTATCGTGACTTTGCGCATGCACCTAGTAAAGTAACTGCGAGTATTAATGCAGTAAAACAACAATTCCCTGAAAGAAAATTGGTAGCCATTTTAGAGCTGCATACTTTTAGCAGCCTTAATGCAGAATTTATGAATGAATATAAAGGATCGATGGATAAAGCAGATAAAGCAATAGTTTTTTACAGCAACCATGCATTGGAACTGAAAAGAATGAAACCATTAGATCCTAAAAGTGTAATGAATGGATTTCAAAAAGCAAACATAGAGGTGATAACCGAAAGAAAAAATCTTGAAGAAATATTGTCAAAAGAGAATTTAAATTATACTAATTTTCTTTTTATGAGCAGCGGCAATTATGATGGAATGGATATTTTAAAAATTTTAAAAAAATAAATCAATCACAAAAAATGGCTTTACAATTAGAACGACCTCTTGTATTTATTGACCTGGAAACTACTGGAGTAAACCTGGCTATTGACAGGGTAATAGAAATCGCGATCGTGAAAATTTTTCCGGATAAAACAAAGCAGGTAAAACATAAAATTGTAAACCCGCAGATACCAATTCCAAAAAGCGCGAGTGATATACATGGCATTACAGATGAACATGTGAAAGACGCTCCGACCTTTAAAGAAGTAGCCAATGAGCTTAAGCAGTTTATTGATAATGCTGATCTATCAGGATATAATTCCAACAGGTTTGACATCCCTTTATTGATGGAAGAATTTTTAAGAGCCGGCATCAATCTCGATATGTCAAACCGAAGAATGCTGGATGTACAACAGATTTATCACATGATGGAAAAACGCACATTGGGGGCGGCTTATAAGTTTTATTGTGAAAAAGAATTGGTAGATGCACATTCAGCGGAAGCAGATGCTACTGCAACCTGGGAAATTTTAGAAGCGCAATTAGACAAATACGAACATTTAGGAGGAACGCTTGATACTATATTACAATTTACCGGTGAAGAAAAATATGTAGATTTCGCACGTCGTTTTATAATGGATAATGATGTGGAAGTTTTTAACTTTGGCAAACACAAAGGCCGGCCCGTAGTTGATGTTTTGAAATCCGAGCCTCAATATTATGACTGGATGATGAAAGGTGATTTTCCATTGCATACAAAGCAGAAACTTACAGAAATTCTTAACCGAACCCTTCTTAAGAAATAAACTATATATCCGTTTTTAAACTGTTATTTCTAAATATAATTGTAAATTCATTCTAAAATACCACTATTATTATTGGAAAAACTTCTTATTATACCTACTTATAATGAAAAGGAAAATATTGCCCTGATTCTTAAAACTGTTTTTGGATTACAGCAGGATTTTCATGTATTAATTATCGATGATAGTTCTCCCGATGGTACCGCAAACATTGTAAAAAATCTTTTTGTTACTTATCCTGGAAAATTATTTTTAGAAGAACGTGTTGGTAAACTCGGATTAGGAACTGCCTACATACACGGTTTTAGATGGGCGCTGGATAAAGGATACCGGTTTATTTTTGAAATGGATGCCGATTTTTCGCATAATCCGATTGATCTCGACAGGTTATATAAAGCATGCAAAACCGGTGGTGCTGATGTAGCTGTGGGATCAAGATATGTAAAAGGCGGACAAGTAGAAAACTGGCCACGGCCGAGAGTTCTTATTTCAAAAGGGGCTTCATTATATACAAGGTTTCTTACGTGGATGCCGGTGAAAGATCCTACCGCGGGTTTTGTTTGTTACAGAAACCAGGTTTTGGAAGCAATTAATCTTGACCAAATCAGTTTTGTAGGATACGCCTTCCAGATTGAAATGAAATTTGCTGCGTGGAAACTCGGTTTTAAAATAAAAGAAGTACCTATTACCTTTATTGACAGGCAATACGGTATATCAAAAATGAATAAAGGAATTGTGAAAGAGGGCATCTTCGGTGTACTCAAACTAAAATGGATGAGTATGTTTAAAAATTACAGGAAGCGGGTAAAAAACAGAAATGAAAGCACTTACCAAAAGGTTTCGGTAGAGCAATAGAATAAGTATCATTAGATACTAAAACCACAATATCAACCATTAATCATTTGAACGCAGGATGAAACTGCTGCAGCGTCTCTCTTAAATACTCCCTGTCAAGATGCGTATAAATTTCAGTAGTGGTAATGCTTTCATGACCCAGCATCTCCTGAACGGCACGCAGATCTGCCCCTCCTTCTACCAGGTGCGTAGCAAAAGAATGCCGGAAAGTATGTGGTGAAATATTTTTGGTGATCGATGCTTTTTTCGCCAGGTCTTTTATGATCATAAATATCATAACACGGGAGAGTTTTTTTCCCCTTCTGTTTAAAAAAACCACATCCTCATTACCAGGTATCACAGGCAGGTGTACCCTAATATTTTGCTTGTAAAGCAATATGTATTTAATAGCCGATGAACCAATAGGAACCAATCTTTCTTTATCGCCTTTTCCTGTGATGCGAATATAACCTACATCAAAATAAAGGCAGGAAAGTTTTAAATTTACCAATTCAGTAACGCGTAATCCACAACTATACAGCGTTTCAATGATGGCTTTATTCCTGGCGCCTTCCGGCGTGCTTACATCAATAGTTCTAATAATTTTTTCAATTTCATTAAAACTCAAAACATCCGGAAGTTTTTTAGCGAGCTTTGGCGTTTCCAGAAGCGCGGTAGGATCCTTTGATGAAATCCGTTCCTGGAGGCAGTATTTATAAAAACTTCTTAACCCCGAAATAATTCTTGATTGCGAAGATGGTGTCATTCCCAATTCATTTATCCATTGTAAAAAATTTTCAAGATGATGCAATTCCAATCCTTCAGGATTTTTTTCAATGTGGTTTAAAGAAAGAAATTGAGTAAATTTTTCGATATCGTGACCATAGGCATCTACAGAATTCTCTGACAGGGATTTCTCTAATTGCAAATAGGCTTTGAATCCTTTTTTATAACCTTCCCACATTGAAATTTAGTTTAAAACAGATTTTATTTACGTCCTCAATTTTCCTATTTCACTTTCTGATTTCTGTGAAATTAAAATAAAAATTACACTACATTTACGTCTTAGAAAAACAATAACACTTTTTACCGCAGCTTACCCAATTTTTATTTATTTCATGGAGGTAATGAATTTAAAAAAGCTTAAAAAAAAATTTGATCTTAACCGGAAATCATTCAGGTATTTTATTACCCGCACAGAAAATAATCCGCCGGAAAACCTGGATATTCTTTTAGAAAAAATTGATAAAGAAGTTTGGGAACAGGTAGATTGCCTTAGTTGTGCCAACTGTTGCAAAGTAATGAGCCCAACTTATACTTTCAAGGATATAAAACGTATTTCTGCTCACCTTGGAATGCGCCCTAAAGATTTTAAAGAAAAATGGCTTTATCGCGATAAAAGAGAAAATGACTGGATGAACAAGTCGAGACCATGTCAGTTCCTGGATATGAAAACCAATATGTGTAACATATATGAAGTACGGCCCGAAGACTGTGCAGGGTTTCCTCATTTTTTAAAAAAACCTACCACTGATTATTTTTATGTGCACAAACAAAATATTGAATATTGTCCCGCCACAATGATGTTGGTAGAAAAACTGAGAGCAATCCTCTAATTCTTTTTATCTTTTTTTCTATTCAGTTTTTTTAAATCTGAAAATGACAAATCCAGCAATTCAAAAGTAGAAGTATTGGGAAGATAGAAATGCCACCATTCAGTACTCAAAACAAGGAAACCATATTTTTCCATAGCAGATTTTAAAATATTCCTGTTATGTAGCATTTCCTTTGGAAGGTTAGTAAAAGCAGAATGTGCAGTATCACTAAAATTATCAAAACCCGTTCCCATTGGTAGTTCCTTTTTTGTTTTTAAATCAATAAGAGTAAGGTCTACGGCAATTCCTCGATTGTGGCCGCTTCCTTTTGCGGGATCTGCAGCATAACGGTCATCCGGAACCTTTTCCCACATTTTTTCTGTAACAGAATAAGGACGATAAGCATCAAAGATTTTTATTGTAAGATGAATTATTTTAAGATCGTTAATTACCAATTTTAAAGCATCAGCAGCGGGTTTGCGCAGGAAAGTAGTACTGCCAAAAGGATATAATATCTGATGCATAAAATTATCAGTGGTGGCATATTTAAGGTCAAGGGCCAAACCAGGTATCGCTTTTCGCAAATCCACCATTTTTTTATTGGAATCCAGTACAATTTCTTTCTGTAAAATGTTAACATCTTTAATCACCAACAATCCATACTTATTAAATAAATTTGATTGGGCAGAAATGTAGCTGTTTGCGGGAAAGACCATTATTGAGAATAATACAAATATTTGCAACCAATATCTTATTTTACCAATCCTATTCATACAAGTTTTTAAAAAAAATAATTTAACGGCACCCTTATGCTTCGTAAAGTGAATTTAGTTAATGTTTTTTTAACAGCAATGATGGTTTGCTGCCTCATGAGTTGTAAAGAAAACCAAGCCGCTAAAGAAAAAGAAATTGTAAAAACTCCTGAAGAAATGGACGACGAAGTAGCGGATAACATAAAGACAGTTTTAGATTTTGCGAAGGATAATAACGGTAATATAAATGATTCGATAACATTATCTCTTTATGGATTAGTAAGTACCTTTTATGAACAAAATAATTTCAAAAGCATCTGGAGTAGTAAAGAAAACTGGAATCCTTTAGCAGATTCTATGTACCACTTTATTGAAAATTCAAAATATTATGGGCTTTATCCGCAAGATTATCATTTTAAAGAACTTGATACTTTACGTAAACAAATAATCAATGATTCTTTAGCAAGAATGGATGCCATTACCTGGACGAAAGCAGACCTGATGCTTTCTGATGCTTTTATGAAAATAATGAAAGATTTAAAAGAAGGAAGATTATTGGCCGATAGTGTTTCCATCATTTCTAAAAAGAAAAATATAGATTCTTTCTTTGTTAAAAATCTCAATGATCTCAATAAAACCAATAGCATTTCAACATTTTTTAATAGCCTGGAACCTTCAAATGCTAACTATCAATCTTTAAGAAAAGAACTCACAAGTTTTGTAGATAAGATGGATACTACCACTTATTTATACATCAATTACCCTTACAAAGATTCTTTAATTTTTATTAAAAATCTCAATGAAAGATTGGCGCAATCAGGTTTTGGGAATGCCTCCGTTCAATATCCCGACTCAGCTACATTATACAAAGAAATAAAAAAATACCAGAAAGAACATCATCTTAAAGTAGATGGAAAAGCAGGCCCGCAATTGGTTAAATCCATTAATTCAACAGATAATGAAAAATTCAAAAATATTGCAATTACCCTTGACCGTTATAAACTCCTCCCTCCTCTTCCGGAAAGTTATATTTGGGTCAATATACCAGGTTTTTATTTGCAGGTAATGGATCATGACTCAGTAATTATAGATTCAAAGGTAATTGTAGGAAAGCCTTCAACCCCCACTCCCGTGCTTACTTCCGAGATAACCGATATGGTAACATTTCCGCAATGGACCATACCTGAAAGCATCATTAAAAAAGATATTTTACCCCAATTAAAAAAAGATCCCGGATATCTTGAGAGGAAAGGATTCAGCCTGGTAGATTACAAAGGCGAAACAGTAAATCCTTTCACAATTAATTGGTCAGAATATAATAAAGGGATTCCCTGGAAAGTAGTTCAGGGCAGCGGAGATGATAATGCATTAGGGATTTTCAAATTCAATTTTAATAACCGATATAGCGTTTATCTTCACGACACCAACCAGCGTTACCTTTTTGGTAATGATAACAGGGCATTAAGTCATGGTTGTGTGCGGGTACAGAAATGGGAGGCACTCGCCTTCTATATTGCTCATAGTGATAGCATGGCCATGGATGAAGGCCACCATATTTCATATACTACAGATTCTATTAAAACATGGTTAGACAATAAAAGCAGGAAACGCATAATGATTAAAAAAAGGTTACCTCTTTTTATAGAATATTTCACCTGTGTCACCCAAAAAAATAAGATTGTTTTTTATGATGACATTTATAATGAAGATAAATCTTTAGCTCAAAAATATTTTGCAGAAAAATAAATTTTTATGAATGAACAGGATAGTTTTCTTAAATAAAGTTTTTTAAAACCTTTATTTTTCCACAGGTAAAAATCCGATACAATGAAAAAACTTTTCCAGATTTTATTTCTGTTTGTATTTAGCATTCTTTTGAATAGCGCTTATGCTCAAAAGAATAAAAGCTATTCTAAAAAATCGCCGGCAAAAGAAAAGTTCCATAAGAAAATAGTCACCAGGTATGGAATCGCAAGTTTTTATGCCAATAAATTTCATGGAAGAAAAACAGCCAATGGAGAAATTTACCGGTCGGAAAAATATACTGCAGCCTGTAATGTATTTCCATTAAATACCTGGATAAAAGTAACCAATCTTAAAAACCATAAATCAGTTATCGTAAAAATCAATGACCGAATGAATCCCAAAAATAAAAGGTTGGTCGACCTTTCAAAATCCGCAGCAAAAAAACTGGGTTATTTTTCAAGGGGATTAACAAGGGTAAAGGTGGAAGTTTTAAATAATTTTAATCCCGAAACGAAATCTAATTAAATCATTATGCGGTTAATTAAAATGATTTTCCTAAAAGATAAATATTTAAATAATTAATTTTCTGCTTTGGATGTAAGCGGCTATTTTTGTTGTACATAAAAACCAAAACTAATATGAAAAAGTCATTCTTTCTTTTAATTTCATTTGGCATTCTTGCTACTACTTTTGGGCAAAAGCAGGATTATACAAAAACACGTGCTTTAGGAGTGAGTTTCTTTTTAAATGATTTCAATGCTGCGTCTGAGATAAGGACGAATGGTTTGGTAAACACGCTAAAAAATAAAGAGTTCTTCAATACATCAAGTATGAATCCCGGATTAGCGATTAATTACCTATCCGGATTAAGTAATCACTTAGATTTTATTGGCACTTTTGGAGGTTCCTTCGTTAATTATCCCAACGCTAATATTACATCTACAGGAGCTTCCGATTTATTAATGGAAGCAACTGCCGCTGTAAATCTGAAACTATTAACCGATCGTTATTGGGTAACTCCATTTATTGATTTAGGTGTAGGTGCCAGCAATTATAAAAAATATTTTGGCGCTTTTCTTCCTGTGGGATTAGGCCTCCAGGTAAATGTTGCTGACGAAGCATTTTTACTGATTAATTCTCAATACAGAATTCCGGTAACAGAAAATGCCAGTTATCATTTTTATCATAGCATAGGAATTGCTGCAAGCATTGAAAAGAAAAAAGAACCTGCTCCAAAAGTAGTGGAAGTACCTGTAGTGCTTGACCGCGATGGTGATGGAGTAGTAGATAGCCTTGACAAATGCCCTGACACTCCCGGACTTGCAGCTTTACAAGGTTGCCCCGATCGTGATGGTGATGGCATTGCAGATAATGATGATAAATGCCCTGATGTAAAAGGTCTTGCTAAATACCAGGGTTGCCCAATACCAGATACTGATAAAGATGGTATTAATGATGAAGAAGATAAATGTCCTAATGTACCTGGAGTTGCCCGCTACCAGGGTTGCCCGGTTCCTGATACCGATGGTGATGGTGTAAACGATGAAGAAGATAAATGTCCCAACGAAGTAGGCCCGGCTTCCAACTTTGGTTGTCCTGTAATAGATGTGGTAATTGTTGAGAAAGTGAATAAAGCTGCTCATAATATTTTCTTCGCCACAGGAAGTTCTAAATTGCTGGCTAAATCTTACAAATCTTTAAAAGAAGTAGCGCAAATATTAAAAGATAATCCTACTTACAAAATAGATGTAGATGGCTATACTGATAATACCGGCAATGAAGAAAAAAACCAGGTTCTATCAGAAAATCGTGCAGGCTCAGTTAAGGTATACCTGGTAGGAAATGGTATAGATGAAAGCAGAATTACTGTAACCGGACATGGTATAAATGATCCGATTGCAGATAACAAAACTGCCGCAGGACGCGCTAAGAACAGAAGAGTAGAAATGAAATTAAGGAACTACTAAACCATTGCTTCCTAAAATTATATAAAAAAAGCCCTGCATTTTTTGCAGGGTTTTTTATTTCTTTTCCAGCATTTTTACATTGTATAAAAAGGCATAATTTGGATAGAATTAATTATCCAATTCTAATATCATATCACTTTTCGTATCTTAACTAATTTTACAAGAAGTGCTTCGAGAAGATCAAGTCTCAGCATATTGGCCGCATCACTTTTGGCGACAGATGGATTGGGATGCGTTTCAATAAATAAACCATCTGCGCCCACAGCAATAGCGGCTTTCGCTATTGTTTCAATCATTTGAGGATTGCCTCCGGTAACACCGCTGCTTTGATTGGGCTGCTGCAAGCTATGAGTACAATCCATAATTACCGGCACACCATGATTTTTCATAATGGGAATATTTCTATAATCAACAATCAGGTCATTATAGCCAAAAGTATTTCCTCTATCGGTAAGCATTACTTTTTCATTACCTGCCTTTTGAATTTTTTCTACTGCAAATTTCATAGACTCCCCATTTACAAATTGCCCTTTTTTTACATTGACAATTTTTCCTGTTTGAGCAGCGGCAACTAACAAATCCGTTTGCCGGCAAAGAAATGCCGGTATCTGTAAAACGTCTACATATTTTGCCGCGATAGCAGCCTCTTCATGTGCATGAATATCTGAAATAGTAGGTAATGAAAAATGCTCGCCAACTTTTTTGATCATTTTCATTGCTTCCTCATCACCCAGACCGGTAAAAGAAGCAGCGCTGGTTCTGTTGGCTTTTCTATACGATGCCTTAAAAATATAGGGAACACCAAGGCGTTTACAAATTTCCGATACTTTTTCGGCAACTTCAAATATCAATTCTTCACTTTCTACTACACAAGGTCCGGCAATGAGGAAGAAATTATTTTCTTCATACTGTTGATTGGCAAATAAATCTTTTAAATATTGGGTCATATATATTTATTAAAAAGTCAAAGTTATTTGTTTAAAGATGGATAAGTAAATTGTTTCTCTATTTTTGTTGAATAAATCAGGGAAAGAAATTTGTATTTAAACCTAAAATGCAATGAATAATCTGTTAAATCTATTGAAATAAAAATGAAACTTTTTATAAAAAATATGGTTTGTCCGCGCTGTATCATGAGCGTTGAGCATATTTTAAAAGAAAATAAACTTGATACAAAATACGTGCGCCTCGGGGAAATTGAATTGACCAAAATTCCGCATAAAAAACAATTACATAATTTTTCTGAAGATTTGCAGAAGGTTGGTTTCGAATTATTGGACGATGCTAAAACACAATTGATTGAGCACATCAAAACATTATTGATTCAAAAAGTACAGGATGAAAATATTGAAGAACATTTCAGTTTACAACAATATTTAAGCAAAAAAATATTCAAGGATTATTCTTCCATAAGCAAACTGTTTTCAGAAGTGGAAGGTATCACTATTGAACAATTTTTTATTCTGCAAAAAATTGAAAAAACTAAGGAATGGCTTATTTACAATGAATTATCATTAAACCAAATCGCTTTTAATCTTGGTTACAGTAGTCCTCAACATCTTTCCGGCCAGTTTAAAAAACTGACTGGTATGACACCCACACAATTTAAATCATTGGGCGCTAAGCACAGGAAACCTATAGATGGTGTAGGAAAATTAGTCTGACTTTCTTAATAAGTCAGACGGAGCCCGCCAGACTTTATTAAACCCAATTAACTGTACATTTTACCCAAAAGGATATAAGTGCAACAAAATTAGTGTTACGAACTTTGTTATGTTTCTAAAAGTGAAAAATGACGAAAAATAATATAATTGATTTGCCTTTATCTGGAATGGAAAGTGAGCATTGCGCCTTGATTATCGATAAGGGATTAAGCAAGGTGGAAGGAGTAGATTCACATAAAGTTGAATTAAATAATCATAAAGCCATTTTAGAGATTGAAGATCCGGGAACCTTGGGTAAAGCTGTGCATGCCATCCGTGATTTAGGTTATGACGTACCTACTATAAAGAAAAATTTTCCAGTTACCGGCTTGAGCTGCGCATCTTGTGCTATCAGTGTAGAAACCACTTTACAATCAGAAACCGGTGTGGTAAACGCGGCAGTTAATTTTGCCAATTCTTCTGCTTCGGTAGAATATATTCCAGGTGTTGCTGATCTAAATCATTTTAAACAATCCATTCAGGCTATCGGTTATGATCTAATGATTGAAGAGGATGAAGAATCAATTGATGCCTTGGGAAAACTCCAGCAAAGCCATTATCAAACTCTGCGTAAACGCACCATTCTTTCTATTATATTTTCTATTCCTTTGGTATTAATTGCAATGGTTTTTATGCATATCCCATTTGCCAATTACATCATGTGGGCCCTGGCTACACCGGTTGTTATAATTTTCGGCCGTCAATTTTTTATCAATGCATGGAAGCAGGCAAAACACCGCTCTGCCAATATGGATACTTTGGTTGCGGTCAGTACCGGAATCGCTTACCTGTTTAGTGTTTTCAATACTTTATTCCCGCAAATGTGGACCAACAATGGTTTGCAGGCACATGTTTATTTTGAAGCTGCAGGCGTTATCATCACCTTTATATTATTAGGTAAGCTGATGGAGGAAAAAGCAAAATCCAATACTTCATCTGCTATAAAAAAATTGATTGGTTTACAACCAAAAACGGTAGTGCGTATCAATAGTGATAACTCAGAACAAGTCATAAAAATTTCAGAAGTACAGGTTGGTGATAAACTTGTTGTAAAACCAGGAGAAAAAATTCCAGTTGATGGTTTAGTAATCTCGGGAAATTCATTTGTTGATGAAAGTATGATTTCCGGTGAACCCATTCCTGTAGAGAAAAAGAAAGATGAAAACGTTTTTACCGGAACCATTAATCAAAAAGGTAGTTTTGTTTTTGAAGCAAAAAAAGTAGGCGGGGATACTTTGCTGGCCCACATCATAAAAATGGTACAGGAAGCGCAGGGAAGCAAAGCACCGGTGCAGAAATTAGTAGATAAAATTGCAGGAATTTTTGTCCCTGTGGTTATGGGAATTGCCATTCTTTCTTTCATTACATGGATTATTGTGGGTGGCGATAATGCACTTACCCATGGATTATTGGCCATGATAACCGTATTGGTGATTGCCTGCCCTTGTGCGCTTGGCCTGGCTACGCCAACAGCTATTATGGTTGGTGTTGGCAGAGGCGCCGAAAATGGAATTTTAATAAAAGATGCGGAGAGTTTGGAACAGGCAAAAAATATCAATGTCATCATTTTAGATAAAACAGGAACCATCACAGAAGGTCATCCCCAGGTAGTGGATATTGAATGGAAAAATGAGGAAAACATACCGGAATTATCACAATTATTATACAGTATAGAATCTAAATCTGAGCATCCTTTAGCAGAAGCAATTGCTTACTATTTTCAATCAAAAGATATTAAAAAAATAAATCCGGAACACTTTGAAAGTACCACAGGTGCTGGTGTTTCAGCATTTTATATGGGTAAGCATTTTTATGCGGGCAGCTTAAAAATGATGCAGGAAAAACAAATATTAATTCCTGGCGAATTACAAAGCAAAGCAGAACAATGGTTGAGTGAAGCCAATACCGTTATTTGGTTTGCCGATGAAAAAAACGCATTGGCCTCCATAGCTATTGCCGATAAAATAAAACCAACTTCAAAAGAAGCCATTCAACAATTGCAGGAAATGGGAATTGAAGTTTATATGGTTACCGGCGACAATAAAAAAACCGCTGCCGCCGTTTCAAAGCAGGCAGGAATTAAAAATTTCAAAGCCGAAACATTACCAGCCGAAAAAGCGGCTTTTGTAAAAGAACTACAGCAGCAGGGGAAAAAAGTGGCCATGGTAGGCGATGGAATTAATGATAGCCAGGCGTTGGCACAATCAGATGTAAGTATTGCCATGGGAAAAGGAACAGATATAGCAATGGATGTAGCAAAAATGACCCTGATTTCGTCGGACTTAAATCATATTCCCAAGGCTATACAATTGTCTAAACAAACCGTAAAAGTGATAAAACAAAATCTTTTTTGGGCGTTTATATATAATATAATTGGTATCCCGGTGGCGGCAGGAATATTATATTCTTTTACAGGATTTTTATTAAACCCTATGATAGCAGGAGCAGCAATGGCACTAAGTTCTGTAAGTGTAGTAAGTAATAGTTTAAGATTGAAATGGATAAAATTATAATCGCCCGATAGACAATTGAAAACAATCAAATTTTTAGAAATTAAACTTTATTTTTTACATAAATTGATGAATAATTTCTTCTCTATGTAAGCCTAAAAAATAATTATATCTTTACATTCACAGTGAAAAAAATCACCCTCATACTACTCATAAATATTTACGCACTTTCTGTTTTAGGATATGGCGTAAAAGGGTTTTATTGTTGTGGCAATTTAAAATCTGTAACTTTTAGTTTTACTCAGCACGCTCAAAAGAGCCATTCCACAAGTAGTGACAAAAGCAATTGCTGCAAGACAAAATACCAATACTTTAAAGTAAAAGACAATCATATCGCGTCTGATCATATTAATAGTCCTGAAAAATTCTTCACTTTATCCAATTTTTCTATTCCTTCTTTTCAGCCCATATTTTATGCAAATTATAAAATAATTTATGCAAATCCTTGCAATGCTCCGCCATTGCACAAAGGTGTAGCCATACATATTTCTAACTGTACTTTTTTAATTTGATACCTCTCATTTAATACGGCCCGGCATTTGCCCGGCTATTGGCATTTCTCTAATACCAATAAGATTTTCCTGAATAAATATTTAGTGATATTGAAACTAAGCTATTTAAAATATAGCCGGCAAGATTGTGAAGCACTATTTTTTTACGGAAACAATCAACACATTTTATTTAAATGCTCAAACAATCAAATACAATGAAAAGAATAAATAGTATGACAATCGTTGCCATCTTTACAGCTCTTGTATTCTCGGCATGTTCTGGTTCATCTACAAAACAAAATGACACTTTTGCATCTGCTAAAATTGACTCTACAAAATTGATGAATGCATCAGTAAAATATACCTGTACCATGCATCCTGAGATAATCAGCGACACACCGGGCGTATGTCCTAAATGCGGCATGACGATGGTAATAAAAGAGATGAAAAATAAGGGCGGTTTGCAAATGGATAGCTCAAAATAGTTGCTTAAAAATTTAAATTTTCAACCATGGTTCAAAAAGTAATAGAGCTTTCACTCCGCAACAGGTACATTGTTTTAGCAATAGCAATAAGCCTTTTTGTATGGGGAATATTTGCGGTACAAAAAAATCCCATAGATGCTATTCCAGACCTGTCAGAAAACCAGGTAATCGTTTTTACAGAATGGGCGGGGCAAAGCCCGCAGATCATGGAAGACCAGGTAACCTTCCCCCTTGTATCCAACCTGCAGGGCATTTCAAACGTGAAAAACATAAGAGGCACTTCTATGTTCGGGATGAGTTTTGTCTATGTAATTTTTAATGATAATGTGGACATTTACTGGGCACGCACCCGTGTGCTTGAAAGATTAAATTATGCGCAGCGATTGCTTCCACAGGGTGTTACGCCTGCCTTAGGCCCTGATGGTACAGGTGTGGGCCATGTATTGTGGTACACGTTAGATGCTAAAAATTTAGACCTGGGTGAGCAGCGAACATTACAGGATTGGTATATAAAATTTGCATTACAAACGGTTCCCGGTGTGGCGGAGATTGCCTCTTTTGGTGGTTTTGAAAAGCAATACCAACTGATAGTGGATCCATTGAAATTACAGTATTACAACATCTCCTTAATGGATGTGCTGAACAAAGTAAAAGCTAATAATAATGACGTTGGTGGAAGAAAATTTGAGATGAGCAATATGTCTTACATCATTCGTGGATTGGGCTATATAAAGAATAAAGAAGACATTGAAAATATAGGTATCACTACCAATAATGGCATACCCGTAAGAGTGAAAGACATTGCAACAGTTCAGTTAGGTGGCGATGAGCGGCTTGGTATTTTTGATGAGAATGGCACTGGAGAAGTAGTAGGCGGAATTGTAGTGATGCGCTATGGCGAAAATGCTGATAAAGTAATCCATGCGGTAAAAGCAAAAATGAAAGATGTGGAGAAAGGTCTGCCTGAAGGGGTACATTTTAAATTTGCTTATGACCGAAGCACTTTAATAGAAGCTGCCGTAAAAAATATAAAAGGAAAATTGGAAGAAGAAATGATTGCAGTATCGCTTATCGTTTTACTCTTTCTGTTTCACTGGCGAAGCGCTTTAAATATCATTATTCAAATACCAATCACTATTGCCATCAGTTTTATTTTACTGAATGCTTTTGGACTTTCCTCTAACATCATGTCCTTAACAGGTATTGCTCTTGCGATTGGAGTCATCGTTGACAATGGCATCATCATGTCAGAAAATGCTTATCATAATTTATCACAATGGCAAAACGATCCTGCTAATAAATTAAAATAAAAATGAAAAATATTTTCAAAAAGATATTGCCCGAAAGGAATTATGTAAAAATCCCGGAAGATATAAGAATGGGAATTATTGAAAGTTCATGCAAACAGGTTTCGAGAGGCGTGTTTTTTTCAACAATTATTATTATCGCTTCTTTTTTGCCCGTTTTCTTATTAACAGGACAAGAAGGAAAATTATTTGGCCCATTAGCATTTACCAAAACATTTATTGTAGCCGTAGATGCCATACTGGTGATAACACTTACACCTGTGTTGATCTCATTTTTTATGAAGGGAAAGTTCACACCGGAAAACCACAATCCTATCAACAGGGGATTAGGAAAAATATATGAACCGCTCATCCGCTGGTGTATCAAATGGCGCAAAACAACTATTGCTATAAATATTATTGCCTTACTCGTAAGCATTCCACTCATCATGAGTTTAGGAAGAGAATTTATGCCACCATTAGATGAAGGTTCTATCCTGTTTATGCCGGTAACAATGCCTGATATTTCCAATACAGAAGTAAAGAGGATATTACAGGTTCAGGATAAAATTATTGCTTCGGTTCCGGAAGTAAAAAATGTTTTAGGTAAAGCCGGGAGAGCCAATACGGCCACTGATAACTCCCCTATCAGCATGATTGAAACTATTATTTTATTGAAACCCAAATCGGAATGGAGACCCGGTAAAACAAAAGAAGATATTGTAAATGAACTCAACAGCAAATTGCAAATTCCCGGCGTAACCAACGGATGGACACAGCCCATCATTAACAGGATCAACATGCTTTCAACCGGTATTCGTACCGATGTAGGTGTCAAAGTATATGGACAGAATTTAGATACGATTTATGCTTTTGCCCAAAAAATAAAAAATGAATTGATGGGAATAAACGGAGTTAAAGATTTGTATGTGGAGCCTATCACAGGAGGAAAGTATATTGA
>DATCMY010000577.1:0-6370 GCA_036565505.1 Hanamia sp. | reverse complement strand
TCTGGTATTTTATCAATATAGAATTTAAAAGAAATGCTTGCTGAATCATCTTTTTTATCACTTGTTAATTCAAAATCATCCGGTTGCAAAAAACCTAATTTACTTACGAGGTAATCTTTTTGATCATCCTTTTTTTCATCCATTACATAATTGATCAGATCTTCTTTATATTTTCCGGAAGTTTTTAAAGTACTCTCGCTTTCGCCGGAAGCATCATCTTTAAGCTGCACATTTGTAGTGAGGTTAAATGTATTTTCTGAGGGTTTACTTTTAGGAGTAGGAACCAGCACGCCACCTTGAGGAGTTATCAATAATGCGTTCCTGTTTTCTGTGAAACTTCCCAATACACCAACATCGGTAATATTGCTTGTACATTCAAGCCAGGTAGTATCTTTTTTACCGGGTACACAAAGTATAACATGGTTAAAAGAATTATGCGGAAAACCTGGATCAACAGGTTCCTTATTATATTCCGCATTGATCAATGCGGGATAGCTTGTTATCCCAACTGCATCAAGGCATGCCTCCATATAATTTGAAAGTGCTTTGCAATCGCCATATTTTTTCTGATCAACAAAATTAGCATCAAAGGGTTTAAAGCCGCCGATACCCAATTGAATACTTACATACCTGAAATTGCTTTGTAAATAGTTGTAAATAATTTTAATTTTTTCTTTATCCGAAGATGCGTTTTTTACCATGTCTTTCAGGAAGGTTTTCGTTTCATCTGAAAGGTTGATAGAACCTTTTGAAAGATTGGCATACCATAATCCGAAATTTTTCCAGGTAGAAAGATCGCCTTCGTTTCCATCCATTGAAAATTTAACCGGGCTTAAAAGTATCGACGGGTAGCTACTTTCATAGCTCACGGCGCCTTGTTCGTATAAAACCGCCGGAAGGTTTTTAACTTCCCATGTATAAACTTTATTTTTCCCTGCGTTATTGATCAAGGGTGCCAGGGATATATTTTTTGCTTTAAATTTCAAATCAAGATATGAGGGAATACTTGCGGTATAGCTTGAATGTTCTACAGATTGATCGGGCGATTCTATTCTATAATCAGGATAATTTAAAGTGCCTTTATATTTTATCTCATAATCATACTGTACAGTAATGGGATAGGAAGGTGCTGCTACCCTGAAATAATAAACTCTTCCATCAACTACAAGCCCATCGCCGGTTGCCTGAGATTTCATTTCTTTCATTTTATATTTATTCACCGGTTTGCCCGCAGCATCATAAACTTTTATTTCGGCATCTTCCAGCTTTCTAAACTCATCAGAATACTGGATAAAGTAAAGAACATCTTCACCTTCTGCATCTAATACCGTATAAACCTGGTGAACAGAAAGCTTTGCTGCGTCAATATCTTTTACCTCAAAATTTATTTTCTCTTCTCTTTTTACACTATGCGCATTTTCTTTTAATGCAGCGGCAAGAGTGGAGGCATCCAATATATTTGTTTGAGAAAAACATGCAGGGGATATGAAATAAACCATTGCACTTATTAAAAAATTTTTCATCAGGGGTTGGCTTGTTTCTTTTTTATTACTATCTGTTCATTGAGTGTGGCAAAAAGTTTTTTGTAGAATTCCTGCAACAACGGATAGGTGTTAGCTGCATAATACGGTTTAGTGAAATCAAGGGTTATTCTAAAATCAATAGAGTTATCCGCCTTTTGAATCAGGCGTTTCAAAACAATACTTGTATCGGGCATCATCAGTTTTACATTTTTTGGAAGATCATCAAATTGATAGCCATCCGGAATGAAAATTTTGCCTGTCACCATATAAGATTGTTTGTAATTAAAATCAATATCTGTTCTTCTTTCATCAGCGATGAAAGGGTTTTTTTCAAGCCCATCAAATAAGTTTAGTGTAAAATATTCATAATCTCCCGATGAGTTTACAGGAAGTGAAAAGTCGAATTTTTGTTCCAAAGGAAGCTTGTCTGTATTCTCCCCGGTTACCTCTAAATTTTTAATTTTCATACCGGTATAATCTTTAGTAAAATAATCTTTAAAGTCTGTTTTATCTTCTTCCCATTTTTTAACTCTTGGATTTTTTGAATACTCAGAACTTATAACAGTAGCGTTTCCTTGCATTTCAGCGCCGGGCGTTATTTCAGCAAATAAAGACACTATGTTTTTCCACATATCTTTTTCATTGGATAAGGTGATCCATCCGCCCCTTTCTTTATCTACCACAAATGCATCATTGTTTACTACATCATAAGGTACCAGGTAAGCAGGATTGTATTTGTCGGCTGCGTTCAATATATATTTTTTGTCACCAATAAAAACACAGGTCATGGTGTTATTAAATTGTTGAAGAAAAGGAAATATGGTATTGACAGCTCCATTATCTTTTGTACTTACCAGCAGGGGGTAAGCATTAAGTCCCGCTTCTCTCAAAAGATTGATCAATATCAGGTTGAGTTCTGTGTTATTTCCAGTCTTTTTATCCCAGGCAGATTTTATTCCGTCCGTTGAATAAATGCTTTCAAGGCCGTTCCAGTTCATATTTCTGCGTACATAATCATGTATCGTTACTATTTTATTATAATCACCCTGCACATTTTTCAATGAATCATCAAGGGATTTAGTGTGAGGAAGATTCTTTTTGAGCTGCAGCCCAAAATCCTCATCTTCCAGTAAATCCTGCGTTAGCTTTGGCCATGAGGATCTTATCTCCTCTACCTGGCCTTCGCCATAATCTATTTGTGACAGTTGAAATACAACCCGCTGTAGATAGTCTTTCACGGCGCCCATGTAGGGTTCATCCCTTACTGCAGGCACATTCTTTATGATATAAGTTTTTTCATAAGAATCGTAGGAAAGCCTGCTACTATGATAAAATGCATTTTCATGTACAAGTTCAGATTTTTGTTCTACCGGTTGAAAGGCCATTATCTGGTTTACAAATTTGAATATGGATGGCACCAAAATTTTATACTCGCTTATGCGGGTAGGAATATCATCCTGAAAGTACCAATCATCAAGGTTAGCTACTGATTTTTTGACATCCAAATATTTATATTCAATAACACTTCCAATTTTTACATCGGGCATTGTAAAAGAAATTTCTGAAATCTTGTTATTTATTTGTTTGGTATAAATAGATGATTTTTCAAGTTTTGTGGTTACTATATTTCCTGAGTTATCGATGTTATACGTTAAAGCAGAAATGAATTTTATTATTTCATAACCTGATTTGCTGTAAAATCTTAATTTAATATTGGCCTGGTCGAGTCCCTTATCTTTCAATATTTTGATACGAACTCTTCTTTCTGTTTCTATATTCCAATTTTCGCCGTTAATAGTGTATTTGACATCGCCATACGACAGCAGTTTATAAGCTTCTGCATCTTTATCAAATTCACATTCTTTTAGAAGAAGATCTTCTTTATCAATTTTTCCAAAGGCAGGTAATTCTTTCTGAGCAAAAATTATAAAGGAACTCAATAATAGAAGGGAAATAAGTGTTAGTTTTTTCATAACAGGTTTTTTGGTTTGGTAATACGAATGTATAATAATAATAAATTGTAAAATGAATTATTTAATGGGAACGTATTTTTAAGTGATAAATTTCTTTTATAAAAAATAATCCAATAAATAATAATTAGCAGGATAAAGAATGTTGAAAAATAGTATCCCGGAGAATTTAAAATCAATTCATAAACTTATTTTTACAAAAAATCTTAAGATGAAACATCTGTTATTCTATAGCCTGGCAACCATTTTATTTATAGGATGCAAAGCACAGACAGAGAATTCTTTTCTTAAACAAAAAAGCGATAATACTCTATTATGGGAGGTAAGTGGTAATGGATTAAAACAACCGTCTTTTCTTTTTGGTACATTTCATTTGCTGTGTAAAGATGATATTCATTTTAGCGGGCAATTAAAAAATGCAATTCAATTCAGCAATGAAATTTATATGGAATTGGATATGGATGATCCATCTACTATGCTTAGCGGCATGCTTTATATGAATATGCAGGGCGGGAAAAAATTAGAAGATCTTTATACTCCTGAAGAATATAAAAGATTGCAAAATTATTTTACTGATACGCTGAAAATGCCGTTGATGTTATTGCAAAGGGCTAAACCTTATTTTTTGGTAGCATTGCTTTATCCTCGTATGATGAGTTGTAAAACGCCTGTAGGTGTTGAAGAAGAACTGGTGAAAATTGCCAAAGAAGATAAAAAGGAAATCAAGGGTTTGGAAACCATGCAATTTCAGGCCTCTGTGTTCGACAGCATTCCATATCAATGGCAGGCAAAAGAGTTATTAAATAACATTGATAGCTTTTCTGTGAATAAAGCAGAATTTGATCAAATGCTTCAATTATATAAATCGCAGCAACTTGATTCTATGCAAAGCCAGATTGGTAAAAGTGAATTTGGATCAGATAAATATGAAGATCTTTTGCTCACCAACAGAAATAAAAATTGGGTAAAACAGTTAAAAGAAATCATGCATAAAGAAAGTGTATTTGTTGCGGTAGGTGCCGGCCATTTGGTGGGAGATTTTGGCCTTATTAATCTTTTAAAAAATGCAGGATATAAGGTAGAACCTTTGGAGAATAAACAGTAAATGGATTTCAAAACAAAAGGAACCTGTTTGGGTTCCTCATATTATTGAAAAAGAATAAAATAATCTTTAAAATTGCTCCAGTTTGCTAAAGAAAAAATCGCCTTCAATTTTTGCATTTTCATCACTATCACTTCCGTGAACTGCATTTTCTCCGATAGATGCTGCATATAATTTTCTTATGGTCCCTTCTTCTGCCTGCGCAGGATTGGTAGCGCCAATTAATTTTCTGAAATCTTCAACAGCATTTTCTTTTTCAAGAATTGCCGCGGTGATTGGTCCACTGCTCATAAATTCTACCAATTCGCCAAAGAAAGGGCGTTCTTTATGTACGGCATAAAATTCACCGGCTTTTGCCGCAGAAAGATGAGTCATTTTCATAGCTACAATGCGAAATCCTGCTTCATTAATCATTTTTAAAATTGCCCCTGTATTTCCTTTAGAAGTAGCATCAGGCTTAATCATTGTAAATGTTCTGTTGGTCATTATTTTTATTTTTTGGCTGCGAAGCTAATAATTTAATTGTTGAATTGTTAAGTTAATCCTATAAATTAACCTTTAATATTAAACATAAAAAAATCGCTATGAAATTTCTTCATGCGGGATTATATTATTATGATAAAAAACCTATAATTTATATTATGTTAAATAGGCGCTACACAGCTTTGCTTTGGAAAGAAAAGTAAAAAAAGCTCGGCTTCGGTTTTTAAAGACAAGACTTGGCAGGTTTGATTTCTGTAAGTATATTCATGGCCTAAAATAATCACATGCTATGGATTTCTTTGTAAAAACAAATAATGCAAGTAATACTAAATGTCCTAAATGCGGAAAAGACAGTTTCGAAATTGTAGAAGATAAGCCTACTAATTCACAATATGTCCTCAATTACTTAAGATGTTCAAGTTGTAAAACATTTCTTGCAGAAATGCCGGTATCAAACACAGGTGTTTTATTAGATACTTTACACAAGGATATGGACAAATTAAAAAAAATTCTTAAGGTAAGTTAGTCATTTTTGCTGTTTGCTTCCCCTCCCCAACCCACCTTTCATAACTATGCCTTATCGTAGGAGTAGTTACAATATTCTTTTTAAAAATTTTATTCAAAATTTTACGTATAATACTCATACGGCAAAATTACAAGCAATGATTATATAATAAAAGGAAAATATCGTTATACAGATAATCAATAAAAATTGCTATTCGCAATTTCACTTTATGTCATATCTTGGAGGCTACAATAATTGCTTGTTATGAGAATTGAAATTCTTCAATATCTGAAAGACACTGACACAGGTCATTTAATTTCATTAAATGACAAATTAAAAGAGTTATTAGGAAATCAACCCGTACATAATCTTAATTCATTATTACGTGATATGCACACCGATGGCATAGCTATTATTAATGGAAATTATGGATGGTTCGGCGGAGCCCAAGCCGGTGTTCCCCATAACTTAGATAATATACCCATCGTAGGAAGAATTTTGCCTAAAGGCAAAAATGAATTAAAAGACAATGAATTAAAAGACGCTCAGATTCTTTTAGCTAAATCACAATTACCAACTAAGAGATATAAAAGATTTAAAAGAGATTACACTAAACTCAAATGGGAACTAGATGGTATTGAAGAATTTGATTATGGTTTTACTCCACCAAATAGTAAAGAATATAATTATGTACCTGTTGACGAAGAACCACTATCATTAAAAAATGATCGTCACCGTTTAGATGATTCAGAAAAAAAGCGGGAAGACAAAGCCCCAAAAATAATTG
>DATCMY010000576.1:0-5287 GCA_036565505.1 Hanamia sp. | reverse complement strand
ATCCGGTTTGTCTTCTGTTCTGATGGTATTAATAATTCTTGCGCTTTTCTTATCAACTGCAGTTGCATCAAGCGGATTGATATATGCCATTGCCCGGTTAATATTTTCTGCAGGAGCTATGTCAAATAATCCCAACTGAACCGAAGTAGTGTCAGCAATGTTTTCAGGCATCGTCAAATAGGTAAGCTGTTTGCCTTTTGAAATATTTTCAGAAAGTTGTAATGAAAATTTTTCTTTATTGAAACACTCATCAATCCCATCAGCTATGGTTGCTGCTAACTTTTCTTTAATGATATTTATATCTCCATGTAACCATACACCCTGGTTGGCCTTACCATACTGATTGGTACCTGCTTTTATTTCGTTGCCAAGAATTATTTCCGGATGGTGATGAATAAATTCATTAACAGTATATTTTCCAAATTCATTTTCGTGTTCAATTGTATTGACCAATAATTGTTCGGTTTCTGAAAGTGATTCTTTATTATTATTTTTTTGAACAATTAATAAATGGCTGGGAGCTTCTGTATTACCGGTTTCCTTCATCAGGTTATCAGGCATTACATTCAAAGAAATAAAGTTCGCGTGTTCAAATAAATACTTTCTTGCTTCTTCATTGGATGGATTGTTTAGAAAAGTATCAGTAGTGATGTAGGCCAATAATCCACCGTCTTTTATTTTATCCAGCCCTTTTGCAAAAAAGTAATTGTGAATTTTTCCTGACAACGATTCATCTCTGAATGCTTCATCAAAAACGGGAAAATTTCCAAAAGGAATATTGCTTACGATTAAATCATACTTTCCATTTTCATCATTGGATGTATTTTCAAATCCTTTGATCTGTACAGAAACAGGGAAGGGTATCGATCCCGCAAGGCGGGACAATACCCTTCCCGACAAAATATCTTTTTCAACAGCAGTGATGTTTTGTAATTCAGGAAATACTTTTGCAGCTTCAGTAACAAATACACCTGCGCCACTGCTTGGCTCATACATATTTTCAGGTTCAATGCCTTTTTCTTTTAATACATTGAATAAAGTTTGAGGTACAATTTCAGGTGTATAAAAAGCAGTAAGAATGCTGTTCTTAACAGAATCAATAACCTGCTTATATTCTGTTTCAGTAAAATGTTGTTGCAATAATGTATGCAGTTCCTGTACCTGGGAATACAATTTCAGATCTTCTTTGGAGGCGTTTAATTCCTGCCATTTTGCAATTGAGCCATGAGGAAACAATACCGCTTTCAATCCGCCAAAACCGGAATAGCGCTGTAACATTGACCCCTCAAAGTCGGAAAGGATTTTACCTTCTTTCCATTCGAGCGCTATCCGGATCGCGGTAATATTATCTGATAATTTTTGTTGCTTGTTGTAACTCACGGCTCACACTTTTATAATCACTTGTTACTTTCTAAATATTCACTTACAGTTCCTGTTATGGCATTTCTTAATTCACTGCTATCTTCATTTTCCTCTGTAAATCCTATGGCTTCAAATACCGGCTGACACTGGCTTATCAGGTTAATGACTTCAAATTTTAATGTCCCTGATTGCTGTAACTGCTGGTAAGTGTCTTCAAATTCTTCCTGAAGAATTTGGCTGATGTAATTGTATTTTGATGGTCGCAGATCTTTTGTTAGTTCATCCATACATGCGTCTTCAATGATATATGCTGGTTGATCTTTATATTCATTTATCAATGCATCTGAAGTGTTTACTTTATTGGATAAGTATTCGCTTACCTTCCCATCCTGCTCCAATTGAAGTAATAGCCCGGGATTATTTTCCCGGATGTATTGATGAAGTTTATTAATAAGAATTCCTTTCATAATCATATTTTTTTATACCCCAAAGAATGATTTGATTACTGTGGCTACAACAACCAGGAATACACAACTTCCAAACCATGCAGCAGCAACCTTTCCTGTATCATGATCCCCTGCATTCCATTTCTGAAATACTTTTACAGCGCCGATCAATCCAACGATGGCGCCTACAGCATACATAAGATTTGTGCCTGCAGAAAAGTAACCTCTCACTTTGGTATTGGCTTCGTTGATACCTGCATTACCATCCTGTGCGGCAACACTAAAAGAAATTATCATAAGTAAACACGTAATACCAAATGATAAACATTTCATCACCACATTTTTCAAATACACTTTTTTCATTTTTTTTTATTTTAAGTAAGATCAAAAAATCTCTATTCACCTACCATAACGCACTTAATTCTTCTTCACTTAGGTGAATAGAGCAACTTGTTTCACATTCTGTTTTTATTAAATTTTGTATGAATTCCTGAAAGGATGAATTTTTTATAGAAGGATATTTAGCAAGTAAAGATTTCAATGATTCCATAACGTCTTCTTTATTTAATGTATTTCTGCCGGCTTCATTCAAATAGGCCTGGATCTCGTCTGAGAATGATTGAGCTAATTGAAAAAGATTTTGTTTTTCAAAGCCCTCCTGCATATTAGCCGGATGCGAACTTTGATCAGGCTTAATTTGTTGTGTTGACGTGAAGCTGACGCTGTCAGTTTGTGTAAACTTTCTCCCGGAAAGTAGATGTAAAATATCAGTACGATAATAACGGAATCCGATAAACAAATAATAACCGGCGAGTAAAACAATTACGATTGTTATATAACTGTTCCACGAAATTTCTGTAAACATGATTTGTAATTTTTGGTCAGTATTAATTTTAGTTAGGGGCAAAAGCCCCCTTTTTGATCCCGCTAAAATTTCATTGATTTAGGTTAAGCCAAAAAGTCTGGTTCGAACCTAAGTAATGAAACTTGATCGCTAATTTAATGGCAGGTGGTATATTGCCGGACAGGATACAATAACTCACATATCCTTTTTTGACTAGCTGTGATGCATCAATATCACCAAAAACAACCGGTATGGTACGTCCTTCATATTTAATTTCCTCCATTACCGGTAAATAATCAGGTAACAGGTTAAAGGCAACCCTTATCTGTGCCTCACTTCCGCATGTGCCGTTCCCGTTATTTCTTTTAAAAGAAACTGGAGATGGTTGTGAAGGCACTTCACCATTTGGACCGCCATCACCTGAATCACCCGGTACTGGCTGGGCAAACGTATTGGAAGAAAAGAGAGAAATGAATAATACAAATACTGCGATTGGAAAAAATCTTTTTTTCATGATAAATTATTTTTAGGTTTAAAATCATGATGCAAATTACATTCGCGAAAAAGCCATTTGGGTGAAGCAGGGTGAAGTGAAAGTGAATTAATAACTATCGATATTCCTGATCATTTTTTGCAAAAAGCGCTTTACATTTTCCTTTGCCTCATAGTCAACTTTATCACTGCATTTTTGCAAACTCTCTGTACTGAATCCTTTTTGATTTTTATTGGCAAGGTGGGAACCGGTTTTTTCAAAAAGGCTTTTGTAGGTCTCGCCGGGCGCACCGCCTGAGTCAATAAAAGATTTATGCAGTAAATAAATTTCAGCGCCTTTGAATGGCACATGAACACAGGCTAATTCTTTTGGAACTTCTGTTTTCTTATTAGGTTCTGCAAGGGGAATAATAAGGTATGATGCAGGGAATTTTTCATTACGCTGTAAGCAGCTTTGAAAAAGATCTTCTAATATTTCGGGTAGGCTTGTTTCCATATGCATAAAATAATATGATGCAAATATGCTGATGGAAGGGATATCCATATCACACCTCGGTCAGTAGTCGGCAATATTATTTTTTTTAAAACCTCGGGTTCTCATCACTGTTGTCCATTCGCTTTATCAGGCTCTCTTTCATCTGGTCAAGAAAAGTGGTCCTGCCCATCTTCCTTATTCTTATTTCCTGGAATGTGCGGTAAAAATTTCCCAGCTTCACATTGAATAAATTTTCAAAATGACTTGCCAGTTGTTTTACATCAATGGAACCGTTGTTGCATGAACCGCTTGTCTGAATAGCATATAAAAGCTCTATCAGCGCCGCTTTGGACCCGGTCCATGTGACATCATTTTCTTTCTTTCCAGCCTGCTGATTATTTATTTCTTCGATTATAAATGAGGAGACCTGTTCATAGGCAAGAAGCTTTGCCAGCTTCTGATCATAAATGGTAGTAAAACTATTCTGTTCATATTCGGCTTGTAGTGACAGCCACAGGTCCGGTTCTTTTCTTACAAAATATATTTCATCCAGCACATTTGAATTTGACCTGTAGTAGGAAAGGAATTCTTTATTACTATTGATATAATCTTTTATGTTGTTGAGCTCATTTAAATAGTAAGTAATGAGGTCAGGTAGCATCCCGACAGGAGTTGCGGATTGTATTTCAAAAATTTTTCGGTAGAAAATTAATGTAGAAAAAAATCCCGGTTTTACATTCCTGAAAAAACCGATCTCTTCATCTTTGCTTTCGAATCGATAACAAGCCATGAAGTCTTTCAATTTCGTTACCAGCTTCAACATTTGCAATGATAGATCCCTTGCATTTTCCAAAGTATAGTTGTCCTTATCTTTGGTCATCACTTCCATTTCTTCATAGAGATCCTTTGAAAATTCTTCCAGGCTCATATTGTCTTTGTTTAGCTTACTTTAAATTAAAAAGTTAAGTAAACCGCATTGCTTAAGGTTACCAATTTACTTTTGTGCTCGTATGATTGTAAGGGATCCTGGTAAGGGAATTATGTATTTTTATTTTTTCGTAAAGGCTCTCCCGGTAAAATTAAATCAGGGTAATTAGAGTAAATTTTTTCTCCAGCTTCCTGGAGGTTTTCCAAATCTTTTTTTAAATGCCTGGCTGAAACTGTTGCGATACCTGTAGCCAAGCGAGTGACTGATCTCTTTCAATTTTTTATCTGTATTCTCGATCAGGTATTTTCCTTTCTCTAATCTTGCGGTTTCGAGGTATTCAAACAATCCCACTTTGTGAAGCAATTTAAATCCTCTTGTCAATCTCGATTCACTTAGCCCCACCTGGCGCGCAATTTCATAGATTGTATAATGTCTGGAGACATCTTTGTCAATCAGTTTCCTTGCGTCATTCAGATGTTCGATATCAATATCACTGAGTTTCATATCCTGGGCATTGAGATCGGGTTACAAAAGAACAAAGCATTAAAGATTATAAAAACAGTAGAAGTAGGGTTTTTTAAAAATATACCCGATTGAATTCCTTTTATACCCGATCTCATACATCGAAGGTTCTACCTTGCTTCAGGAATAATTCGCAGGTTACTGAATAGTTATGAAGCAAAATACAATCATAGAAATAATTTATTTTTTACTGATACTTTTATTTGTGTATGCAGCAC
>DATCMY010000575.1:0-3104 GCA_036565505.1 Hanamia sp. | reverse complement strand
AAACAATTGATTATGTTAATCCTGAAGATATTGCCTCTGTTTCTGTTTTAAAGGATGCCGCGTCTACTGCTATTTATGGTTCAAGAGCTGCGAATGGGGTAATTCTAATTACAACTAAACGGGCACAAACCGGCAAGTTATCTATTAATTATAACGGTTATTACGCTTTACAAAAGAGTAATAACAATCCAGTGCACATGGGTTTGAAAGATTACATGGATTTGCAAAATATAGCTTGGACAAATTCTTTTGGGGCGCCTATTTATACCCAGGATCAAATACAAGAATATGTAAATGCTACCGATCGTTTAAAATTTCCTTTACCAAATACTTGGTATCAAACTGTTCTTCATACAGCCCCTCAGACCAGTAACTATATATCTATAAGTGGTGGGAGTAAAGCTGTAAAGGCTCTCCTCAGTATTCGTTATCAAGATCAGGAGGGTATTATCGCAAATTCAAACGCGACAATCGGCGAAGTTCGATTAAACACAGATTATAAGATTTCTGATAAGATTGATATATCGACAGATGTTAATTATCGACGTAGAAATATCTTGTCCCCTATAAATGAGGGCAAAGTGTTTAATGATATGTTGCAAACCAGCCAATGGACGGTTCCCAAATATCCGGACGGCACCTACGGAATTAGTTCAGACGGTAAGAATGCTCTTATGGATGCGGAAATTAATGGTACAAGTCGAATGATTGAGGATTATTTGACAGGAAATATACAGGGAAACTGGGAAATTGTGAAAGGATTAAAATTTACGACCCAGTTAGGTGCACGTATGACAACGACATCCGGAAAAAATTATCAGAATAAATATGAAATTAGAGATTTTTACGACTCGACACTTGTGAGGTTAACAGTGCCGCATAATAGTTTGACAGAAATAAGAAATAATTTAAGTGAGGTCACTCTTAACAGCCTGCTTAATTATTCAACAGAGTGGAGTGGCCACAGCATAAATGTTTTAGTAGGTTATTCCCAGATTGAAGATAAAAACCAAACATTAAATGCATATCGGCAAGATTTTTATAGTAATGATATTCAATCTATTGGACAAGGTGCTAATGATGCCACTAAAAATAATGGGGGTGGTGAATCTACTTGGGGATTACGTTCCTATTTCGGGAGACTAAATTATAATTATCAAAATAAGTATCTTTTTGAAGCAAACAGTCGTTATGATGGATCCTCCAGATTCATAGATAAAAACCGGTATAGTTTTTTCCCTTCTTTCTCTGCTGGCTGGCGTATTTCACAAGAAAAGTTTTGGAATAAATTAAATAATCCTATTAATGAACTTAAGCTGAGGGGATCGTGGGGTAAAACGGGTAACCAGGCAGTGGGGTTATACAGTTATTTAAAATCATTAAATCTTGTAACCTATTCCTATGGAGGTGTTCCAGCACCTGGATACTTGCAAACAACACTCGCTAATGAAAATCTCACTTGGGAAACAACCACCCAATCGGATATAGGATTGGATGCACAGTTCTTTAATAGAAGAATTTCTTTAACAGCAGATTACTATTATAAAAAAACGGAAGGTATATTATTGTCTTTACCTGTACCTGGTACTCTTGGCTTACTTCCGTCCCCGCAGAATGCAGGAAGAATGGACAATAAAGGTTGGGAATTTGTTCTTACATCACACAATGATTTTGGCAAGCTTGGATTTGATGGTAGTATTAATTTTAACATCAACGATAACAAAATAATGAATTTGGCAGGTACTGGCCCTTATATTACGGGCGGTAATGAAACCCGATATATAACCGCCGTAGGATTACCTATAAATGCTTTATGGGGATATACAACAGATGGATTATTTCAAACGAAAGAAGAAATTTCCAAATATCCCACCATGAGACCAGGAATAGAACCGGGCGATGTGAAATTTGTGGATTTAAATGGAGACGGAAAAATCACCGCTAATGATATGACCTATTTAGGTCGCAGTTTTCCGAAATATACTTTTGGGGCAACTTTAAATTTTACATATAAGGGTTTTTCGTTAAGCGCACTTTTTCAAGGAGTTAGTGGTGTAAGGGCAAGGATAGGAGGTGCTATAATAGAAATGGGGATTTGGGGAGGCTTTACATCCTCTGTTATTACTAACAATTACTGGACGCCTGAGCATACCGATGCCCGTTTTCCCCGTCCTCTTAAATTTGATCTTCGTAATATAGTAATGTCAGACAGGGATCTTCAAAATGGGGCCTACCTTCGATTAAAAAATGTAAACTTGTCATACCAAATACCTTCAGTTTTGACCAAAAGAATTGGTTTGGAACAAGTTAGTATATATGTTTCAACTACAAATCTCTTAACTTTTGCTTCATTGAACGAGTGGCATGTTGATCCGGAAACTGTTGTTGGAGGTCGTACTCAAGCGTACCCTCAAACATCATTAACAACTTTTGGACTTAATATTCGACTCTAAAATCATTATTATAAAAATTAATATGACATGAAAAAATTAACAAATATATCCATACTTTTATTTTCGATTAGTTTTTTTATAAGCTGTAATAAAGACTTATTGAAAACTATCCCCAATGATCGCGTTACTTCTCTTATTTTCTGGAGGACTGATAATGATGCAATCCTTGCTGCAAACGCAATTTATACGAAACTTCCCGGTGTTGATGTATTTACGAATTGGGATGCTATGTCAGACATCGGCCATGTAACATTAGGTTGGCGTGATCAGTCAATTATGGAAAAAGGTGCTTATGATGCCACAATTTTTCCAGTTTTGGCAATTTGGAATAATGATTATGCTGCTATTCAGGCAGCGAATATTTTTCTCGGCAATGTAGATAAAATAAAGGCAAAGGATCCACAATTAATCAATAATTTAAAAGGTCAGGTTAAAGTTCTAAGATCTTTTTTTTATATGAGACTAGCTGAATTATTTGGAGATGTACCGCTAATTACGTCTGAAATCTCTTTAGAGGATTCTAGAAAGGTAACGCGAACTCCAGTTAGTCAAATTTGGGATTTTGTTTCTAAGGAACTTCGGGATGCTGCAGACTTGTTACCTGTATCCCAAGTACAAAAGGGTAGAATTACAAAAGGTGCAGCTTTGGCC
>DATCMY010000574.1:0-1803 GCA_036565505.1 Hanamia sp. | reverse complement strand
ATATGGCTTTGCTTAAACTGAAATATACAACGGTTTAATCAGAAATCAATATAATTTTGCGGTCACCAAATCGTGACCGCAAAATTAAAGCAGACATAATATTTAATAAAACTTGACAGAAATTGTAAATTTTAGTATATTTGAATAATGAATATAACGGAAGTATCCGGCCAAAAGGCCATCCCGGTAATTGTTCAGCGAGTTGAACCATCTGATTTTAAAGGTATCACCAAAAAGCAATTCTTTTTTAGGTGGGATCAACTCAAAGGAAAGGCAGACCTGTATAAATTGACCTTTGAGGATAGCCCGGTGATATTGGGCTTGATGGCATTGATAGATGTGCCGGCAGAATACCGCATTGAAATTAAACTGTTGACCGTATCAAAGGAAAACAGGGGAAGATTAAAGCAATATGAAGGAATAGCAGGGTGTCTGATGGCTTATGCGGCAAGGGAAGCGGTAGAGAAATACGAAGGGTTAGCTTGTGTTTCCCTAACGCCCAAAACAGAATTAAGACAGCATTATATGAACAAATATGGCATGAAACCCGGTGGTGAGCAGGTCTATTTGGACGGTCAGGAATTAAAAGATTTGATTAATACTTATTAGACATGAGTTACAAGAAATTATTAAAGCAATACACGCCCGAGGAACTTGCGGAATCATTTGTATTTCCGGTGAAGTTAACGGCCAAACAACAGCAAGAATCAAACCGGGCATTAGCCGAAGCCAGGCAAAAGAGCCAGGCGGCAATGACTGAAGATCAAAGGACAGAATTAAAGCTGTTCCAGTTGCGGTTCCAGTTAGAGGATTACCTAAAAGGCGACTATGATCCGGCTTTAAACTTTGGACACTTTCTTGAACGTTATCTCAAAATTCTCAATAAAAAGAAAAAGGAATTTGCCGCAGAAATACAAATCCATGAAACTTTACTAAGCCATCTGATTAGTAATCGCAGGGAGCCAAACGAAAGTATTATCATTCGTTTGGAGTTGCACTCCAATAAGATTATACCAGCTATTTACTGGTATAAATTAGCGGAGAAGGGAAAGGAATACCATATAAGGACGGATAACTCTTTAAGGGAAAAGGAAAGCCCATTTGTAACCCACAGGTTGCAACTCACATATTAAGTGTTGCTTAAAGATAATTCGGCCAATTGTTCACCTGGCCTATCAATTCGATACTATTCATAGTAGGGTAATTTTTTTCGGCATATTCTTTAAACCCGGCTTTTGTTTCTGCGCTATCCCATTCCAACATCGTGAGGCAAAGCATTGGCCAGCGTTTAGTTTGCTGCATATAGCCATAAATTGGTAAATAAGGCGGTGCATAGTAAAATGAGTTTTCTACCAATTCATCATACAAGGCTTTATTGAAAGTCCTTTTAAAATCCTTTATCAGATTATAAGCTATTACATGGCTGCCACCCCATTTAATCAAATCCCCTATATGTGGCGAACCTTTATCCCAAAAGAAAGTATATAGGTAATCAATGAACCCCTTTTCGGTTATATCGCAAAGGTCTTTACTATAATAGGCATAGGCAGTTTTAAATTTCTCTAATGAAAAATCATCTTTAAACTTATCCAAGATAAAATTAACCACCTCATTTTCCTTTTCAATAACCTGCGCTAAAGACGGCCCTTTAGAACCAGCGCCCGGTACGATTAAAAAGTACCGCGGTTTAGAAAACAACTCAAAATAATAGCTTTTAAAAAAGATCGTCTTTCTTTCAAAGGTAACCTGTACATATAAAGGATGGGTAAGCTGCCCGTGAAAGTCCACTTGTTTAAGCCGCTC
>DATCMY010000573.1:0-2434 GCA_036565505.1 Hanamia sp. | reverse complement strand
TGAATTTTAATACCTGACTTATTATAGGCTGTCCGCTAAAGTTTTTAGATTTGTTCATGCTTGAAAGTGTGGTAACTTAAAAGTATGAACAAACGGGGTGGCTTCGGCTACCTCGTTTTATTTTTTATCGGACACTACTGAATTCAATTAAAGAAATTCGCGATTTGCGAATTGAAAATTATTTTGGTAAATTTGATTATGAAAGCACATAACGGGATGAGGCCGCATGATCTGGTCGTGCTCCTGAAAATAATTTCTTCAGATAAAAACTGGTTGAATAAAGACCTTGCGGGTAGTTTATTATCAGTAATTCAGAGATCAGCGAATCGTTGAACCGTTCGATGATCGCTAAATTGATTAGTGCTGATAAGCGGGTCGTTTTTAAAACTGCCTTATATAACTTTATTGAGCATGGGCTTAAGTTTGTTTTCCCTGCTGAACCGGGGTCTGTTGTACGAGGACTGCCAACCGCTCATAGCGCACCCGTTTTAAAGGATCTTTTTGTGGCGGACGATCAGTACGTATGGCCAAGCGCTGATGGAAAAGTAAAAGGCCAGGCGATAAACCCGCTTTATCCTAACCAGGTAAAAGCAGTACTGGCGGATGAAAATCTTTATGATATGCTGGCGTTAGTAGACGCGATCCGTGTCGGAAAAGTCAGGGAGCAAAAAAAGCACTGGAGTTATTAAAGCAATCTTTCGAATCGGGGGAGAGTTACATTTAATGGGGCGATCGATAAAATGGGGGGTTGGTCGCGGGTTTTAGTGTCTGTTTGATCAGAAGTGTTTCGCTAAATATCATTTAAAAAAACTGGTAAGGCAGTATATAATTATAGTTAATCTGCTCAAATTTAGTTTAAAATGCTTTAGCGCTCTGGCTAGCTGATTTTCAACGGTATGCTTAGTAATGCCTAATTGCTCCGCTATCTCGGTATTGGTTAATTGGTTAACTTTGCTCATATAAAAAATTTCTCTGCTTCGTTTGGGCAAATCTTTCAAGCATTGATCGATTATATTCGAATTGTCGGTTTCGTTTAGTTTTTGATACCCCTCATTGTAGACTACACTTGATTTAGTGATAACTTCCTCGTGGAATTCTAAAATTGATTGCTTTGCGACCTTTAGTCTGCGGTAAACCTCATAACGCGTGGCCGAATTTAAATAAGCTGCGAAATTCTTTATCTCAAGCGTTTGGCGTTTGCTCCATATAGTAATAAAAATTTCCTGCACTACGTCCTCGCCGGCAGCCGCATCTTTTAAATAATGCAACGCAGCTTTGTACATCTGTAGCCAATAACGGTCGTAAAATGCTGTAAAAGCCTTGCTGTCACCAGCTAGAATATTGCGCCACAACTCTTCGTCGTTTTGTGGTACCTTCGTCATAGTCAACTAATAATTAGGTAGTAATGCTCAAATCTTGGGTAAAAGACGCCACGTTTTTAACAGCCATGCTAGTAGCTATTTACTTTATAACGCAATTGCATTAAAGCAACTTTATTATATATAAAAGTTTGTTAATTGGTTTATCAGGCCAATATATGCTTCTTTTCAGTTTTTGGCATCCTGTACTGTCCTGATTGATACTTCAGGCTATTTTCTTTCCGCGAGGTATGCTGCATCCTCAATAAAATTTAAAAAAGTATGGGAGTTTTTTCCTTATGAATACTCTTAAAGGGTATAACCGAGATTATAACAAATTATATTTTATGACCAGCGAAGAATACATTATCCTTTACAAGAGATATTTGCAGGGCGCCGCTACCCCAAATGAAATAGCGTTATTGACACGTTATAAAGACGGGTTTGATATTTCAAAATTTGATAATGACGAGCCTGTCTCCGATCAGGAATTAATTAAGGACCGTATTTTTCAGCAGGTGGAAAGAAGACTATCGCTGGCTCGGCGCCGCGCAGCTGTTAGGCGCCTATGGTGGTCTGCAGCGGCTTCAGTATTACTTTTAAGCGGTATCGGCGGATATTATTTCAGCGGACCTAATGGTAGTAAAGTAAATGTTCCCCCTGGTCAATTAGCGAAAACACATCACCCAATAGTTCCGGGAACAAATAAGGCAATACTTATTCTTGGTAATGGAGACAAAATTGATCTTGAGCAGGTTGCCAATGGGCGCATCATTCAGGATGGTAAAGTTTCCATCAACAAATTAAAGAATGGACAATTACAGTATAAATTAACAAGCACTACGGGAAATAACGTTAATCAAATTGTTTATAACACCATTATTACGCCAAGGGGCGGGCAATACCACATAATGCTCCCTGATGGTACTTCTGTTTGGTTAAACTCGGCATCGTCTTTACGGTATCCAATTTCATTTACCGGAGCCGAGCGGCATGTAGAACTTAATGGCGAGGGCTATTTTGAAGTGGCTAAGAGTAAACACTTGCCATTTACCGTTGCTGCCGGAAAGATGAAC
>DATCMY010000572.1:0-2606 GCA_036565505.1 Hanamia sp. | reverse complement strand
TTTAATGCACAAATTCAATTTATTTCAAGCATAAAATGGGTATAAAAAACAGAATTTTTGAAAACGTACAATTTTTGTGGATAAACCGAAGATTTTTGAAAAAAATAATCCATCTTTAATAGACTGAATAGTTACAAAATATTCTTTCAGAAAATCACACAGCTTTTATTTTCACCCGGACTCTTGTACCACATGGTTCATTCTTATAATTATAAAGGTCTTCAATTTTTACCTCGCCTTCTGATTTTTGTTGAAGGTTGAAAATGTTAATTCTTTCCTGCGTGAGTTGAAGTCCTACACTTTCATGAAAGGGCTTGTTATGTTCTTTATATTTTTTAGATTGTTCACGCCCAATACCATTATCCTCAATGGTGTAAATAATATAATCATCTTCTAAAGTGGCGGTTAATTGTAATCTTAGATTACCCGATTCGCTTTGCGACAAACCATGAAGGATCGCATTTTCTATATAAGGTTGTATTAGTAAAGACGGTACCTGGTAATCATTATTGAAAAGTTCCGGCGCAATAAATGTTTCAAAAGAAAATTTATTATTAAAGCGTAATTGTTCCAGTTCAACATATAATTTGATGCCTTCTAAATCTTTTACAAATGGAACTAATTCTGTACGGCTGCTGTCAAGAATGATTCTAATTAAGGCAGAAAATTTATTAAGATATTCAATTGCCGTTCTTTTTTCATTGCGCATCATAAAGTTCTCAATACTGTTGAGACTGTTGAATATAAAATGAGGATTCATCTGTGCCCTAAGGGATTGCATTTGCGTTTCAGCAATCTTTTGTTTAAAGGAAGATTCCGCACGTTTCTTTTTAGATTGTATATTTTTATAAATAAATAATGCTATTAGGATAATTAAAACTAATAAAACATAGGTTACCACTAATAATGCGTTTTTTATAACAAGGTCTCTTTTTTGTATTTGCGAGAGTTCTTTTAAATGACTGTTTTCTATTTCCTTTCGTTTTAACATCCAGTTCGATTCTTTTATAATAACGTTTCGCCGGTTATTTTTAGAAAATAATGAATCGGATGCTATACGGTAAATATGATAAAATGCCCAGGAAGAATCTTTATTTTTTTTCTCATCATAAACTGAAGAAAGTAATTCAGCCGCTTTGGCAATTCCTTCCATATACGAAGTCCGTTCTGCTATGGAATAAGCACTGTCAAGAAAAGCTATTTTTGTATCGGAAGGTATATTTTTTAAATATTGGGATTGCGCCAGGTACACCTGGTATTCATTTCTCAGGTCATTTTGAATTTTTGCCTGGTCCATTGATAGGTTGAAATAATATTGTGCGGAATCTTTATTATTATCAATAGCATGTAATTTTCCAAAGCCTAAATAATATTGCGAAAGAATATAACTCTCATTGGCTATTAATGCATAAGGCATTCCCTTAAGCAGGTTATTTTTGGCATTTGCATAGGCATTTTCTTCAAGATCACATTGCTGTAATAACTCGTAATTAACGGCCACGCCACGCAATGACTTTAATTGGGTATTGATAGCAATAGCCAGGTTTGTGTAATCACGGCATTTATTAAAATCTCTTAATGCCCTGAAATTATCACCTATATTATTAAGGGAAACGGCCTTCAGGCGAAGTGCGCCGCATTCTTCTGCATAATCGATGGCTTTAAAATAGGCGATGTTACTGGCATCAAAATTTGCTGAATTAAACAGAAGTATTCCCAGGTTAATTTGTGCCAGTGATTTCCCGTAAGGATAATCAAGGCTATCACTTAACATGGAAACCTTTTCATAATAATCAAAGGCTTGTTGTATGTCTTTTTCGCTGAGCCGGTAACTAATCCGGTGAAGTGTCAGCATGTATTGTGAATCAATTTTCGGATGTTTTTCTATCCAGTCTTTAAGGCTGTCAACAAAATTGGTTTGGGAAAAAATACCCTGCCTGCAACAAAGCAATATTGCGAAAAATAGAATTATTGTATAGTATCGCTGACGTGGAATGAGGTATGATTTTTACTTTATTAAATTTAGAAAAAACAATTTATTTATATTTTAAATATTTCAGGTTTAACATTGTGGTGCATTATGTTTTAAGAAAATTTTAATCAGCATTTTTTTTACTTAAATAAAATAATTTTACACAAACCTATTTTTAATTATGGCTGCTTATAGAAGCAATAAATATTAGGTATGTTTGGTTGAGTAAATGGAGATTGAACAAAAGCAAATGGCTGTTGAAAATAAATTTATTATTAAATCAATGAAATAAGGGATGTGTTAAGGGAATCGAAATTTAAATTTACATTTTCCCCTCTTCATTTTTAATAAATCGCATGATCGTATCGGTTGCCCCTGCATTATTATAAATGTAATTTTTTGCGGCATCGCCTCTTGATAATAATTCTTCTTCGTTATTAAATAAACCGTTCACTACTTTTTCAAGTTCAATGGCGCTCTCGATACTGATAGCTCCGGAGCAATCAATTAAATCTTCGGCCTCAAAATTTTTCTCATATTCCGGCCCAAAAATTACGGGCTTTCCATAAACAGCAGCTTCTAAAATATTATGTAACCCGTTTTCGCCAAACCCACCACCAACATAGGTAATAGT
>DATCMY010000571.1:0-6173 GCA_036565505.1 Hanamia sp. | reverse complement strand
GGATAATATTTTGCTATAGTTTTTATTTCTTCCAAAATGTTCAACTGATGATTGGATGCCAGGCTATCGGTTCCAAGAACTATATGGCAGTCATTTTCTATAAATAAATTTACCGGAGGTGTCACATTTTCTATATAAAGATTGGCATTAGGACAAAGGCAAAATGAAACTAACTGATCGTTGTTTTTATTATTATTGATAAAATCCAAATCTTCCTGTTTAGTAAATGTATTGTGAACCAAAATGACGGAAGCTGCCGGGGAAATTTTTTTGAAATAGCTTGCCACACTTCTTATTTTTTGAGCCTCATAAAATGAATTATCAATGTTCATCATCTCATACATTTTTGTAAAATCTCCCTTACCTTCCAGAAAAAATAAATCTTCCTCTGCAGTTTCCTGGTTGTGGATGGAAATCACTTTATCCGAAAAAAAAGGAATCATTTTTTCCCATAAATTTTGCGAAACCGAATAAGGTGCATGCGGAACAATAGAAGCTTTTAAATCATTATTAATATATTCATTATAAAAAATATTACTCTTTTCAAATCTCAATCCTGCTATTTGCGGCAACCATCCACTTGTTTCTATAAAATTATAATAGCTGATTTTCTTTTTTTGTTTCTGCAAAACCGTAAGCGAATTATTACAGATATCTCCCACGGCAACAATTCCATTTAACAGCATTTCGTTTTCACCGTTTTCAATTGCATTAAGAATTTCTTCTTCAGCAAAATGTCTTTGAGTTACTACCTGGTAAACAAAATCAATAAGACCTGTTTTTTCAGAAATGATATTTTTGAGATGCGAAAGTTCCAGATGGCAGTGAGAATTGATAAACCCCGGGGAAATAATTCCCTTATAAATTTGCACCCCATCGCCTGCTTCTTCCTTATCCACTATATCAATTATTTTTCCGGCATCATCCGTTATAAGCACATTATTTCCTGGAAGCAAAGAGTTACCATCAAATATACTATCGGCCTTAAATTTTCGATAACGCATGTAAAAAGGATTAGATTAATTTTGCACCCAATTATCAAAGATACAGGGTAAACTTTTCTACAATAAGAGAGAATTGAATCATTAACCTTGTTCTTTAAAAAAATATATTTTATAAAGATATGCTTGAAAAACTTGAAGCCATAAAAGCAAGATTTGAAGAATTGGGTGTAGCGCTTTCCAACCCGGATATAGTGAGCGATAATAAAAAATACCGCCAACTAAGTAAAGAATACCGTAGCCTGGAAAAAATTGTAATAGCGCGCAATAAATATGCTAAAATATTGGATGATATTGAATTTAATAGAGAAGTACTCAATAGCGATGATGAGGAAATGAGAGAAATGGCCAAAGAAGAATTACCCCAATTACAACTACAAAAAGAGGAAACTGAAAAGCAGATAAGGAATATGCTTATTCCAAAAGACCCGCAGGATGAAAAGAATTGTATCCTGGAAATAAGAGCCGGTACAGGTGGTGATGAAGCTTCCCTTTTTGCGGGCAACCTTATGCGGATGTACTTAAAATTTTGTGAATCGAAAGGCTGGAAAACTGCATTACTTAGCGAAAGTGAAGGAACTGTGGGCGGTTATAAAGAAGTACAAATAGAGGTAACTGGTGAAGATGTATATGGTACTTTAAAATTTGAAAGTGGAGTACATCGTGTGCAACGTGTACCCGACACCGAAGCCAGCGGCCGTGTGCATACCAGTGCCGCCACTGTGGCGGTAATGCCCGAGGCTGAGGAAGTGGATGTGGTTGTTAATGAAAGTGATGTAAAAATGGAAACAGCAAGAAGTGGTGGAGCTGGCGGACAGAATGTAAATAAAGTAGAAACTAAAGTGATGCTTACTCACCTTCCTACGGGCCTGGTAATTATTTGCCAGACAGAAAGAAGCCAACTTGGAAATCGGGAAAAAGCTATGCAGATGCTGCGCACGAAACTTTATGAAGAAGAAGTACGCAAGCAGGAAGAAGAAATTTCACGACATCGCAAAAGCCTGGTAAGTTCAGGCGATCGTTCTGCCAAAATAAGAACTTATAATTACCCGCAAGGAAGGGTAACAGATCACCGTATAGGATTAACGGTTTATAATTTGGAAAATGTACTAAATGGGGAATTACAGGAATTTATTGACGCACTTCAGTTCGCCGAAAATTCGGCCAAACTTACCCAGCAATAAATATATCTTATTTCTATTAATTTTTTTTAGTCAGGTAAATGTCATTTTAACTAATTTTAATACTAAGATTTTCTAAAATAAAATCTTCTTATAGGTTTCTTAACATTAACCTCTTTACTTTTGGCATGGGTTTTGAAAGATACAAAATCAACAAACATTAAAATTCAATTTTCTCATAAGCAGTTAGTTTTGGTAAACGGCCCCTGTTTCTACAGGGGCCTTTCTTTTTTTAATTTTTTAGTTTAATTTTTTGTTAAGCCATCGAAGAAACATTAAACAATTTATTATTACAAGAACTAAGCTGTTTACCTTTGCTTATCAATAGCAATAACTTTGTGTAAATGCTATTAATTCATCCCATTTTTTATGAATAATAACAGTACTTCGCAAATTTTCCAAACCAATAAACCTACAAGGTGGAAAAGTGTAAAATGGACTAGCCGCGTACTCATATTAATTGCCGTTTTCTTTTTTCTGGTTTTGGGATTTGCAATATATAGTGGATCGCAACCTAATTTACCAAACATGGAAGCAAAAGCCAAAGAATATGAAACAACATTTGACCCATCTAATCCCCTGATTTTAAAAAATAATCAAAATTCAAAATTTAAAGGCTTTAAAGATTTTTTATTAAAAAAAGTAAAAGCAGATTCCTTGAAGAAAATCAAGAACCGATCTGCCTCAAAAGCCAATTCACTTTCTTTAATCAGGGCAGCTTTTTATACTCCCTGGACAGCCATTACATCCTATCCCGATCTTAAACAAAATGCAGACAAAATCAACACAATTTTCCCGGAATGGTTTTTCATTGATACGGTTACCTATCGTTTGCAAACCAGGATTGATAGCGCCGGACTTGCATTGATGCAGCAAAAAAAACTTCGTATCATGCCGCTTTTATCAAATTTTAATTCGTCTAAAAGGAATTTCGACGGAAAACTCCTGCACAAAATATTAAATGATATTCCCTTACGAAACAGGCTCATACAGGAGGTGGCAGATACACTATCATTTTATCATCTGAGTGGCATTAACGTGGATTTTGAAGAGCTGATAGAAAAAACCAATGAACCACTTTCTTCTTTTCAAAAGAATCTTTATGAAACCCTTCATAAAAAAGATATGCTGGTTAGTATGGATGTAGAACCCAAGAATAACGATTATGATTACAAGAAGTTATCTGATTATAATGATTACATCGTACTTATGGCTTATGACCAATTTAATAGCTCAACCGGCCCGGGGCCTATAAGCGCACAAAAATGGATTGAAGATGCTGTTTCCTGGACAGCCGACAGGATTGATCCATCAAAAATAATTTTGGGGTTAGGGGGTTTTGGTTATAGCTGGATTGATGGAAAATTTGAAGGTACTATTACTTACAATGATGCTATCAACAAAGCAAAGTCTTTGGATGCAAAAATTATTTATGATAATGATTCATATAATCTTCATTATAGTTATATAACAGAAGATTCTTCTGATTCCACTGATAAAAGCTATCATGAAGTTTGGTTTACAGATGCTGCCACTTCTTTTAATATTTTAAGATTTAGTGATGAATTTCCTACAGCGGGAACTGCATTGTGGAGGCTTGGAAGCGAAGATCAGCGCATCTGGAAATATTATAACCGTAACCTGAGTAATGCCTCATTACAACAAAAGCCCTTTAATTTTGATTCACTCAAAACTATTCCTATTATTATAAATAATGTAGGTTTCCAGGGCGAAGGTGAAGTGCTTGATATTATTTATTCACCACAACCCGGAAAAATTAATTTTGAGATTGATACTTCAGAACAATTAATCGCCGAACAAACCTATCTGCAACTGCCATCAGGATATGTGATCAGGAAATTTGCGGAAGATACTACTGTTGGGAAAGGGCATAAATTGATTCTTACTTTTGACGATGGCCCCAGCAGCGAATGGACACCAAAAATTCTTGATATTCTTGAACATAAAAAAGTACCCGCTACTTTTTTTATTGTAGGCATTAATGCAGAACAGAATATTCCACTACTGCAAAGAGAATTCAGGGATGGGTTTGAAATAGGTAACCATACTTTTACCCATCATAATATTGCTGACATGAGTTTGCAGCGGGCAGATCTGGAAATGAAACTGACCAGGCTTCTTATAGAAGGCATTACCGGCCACTCTACTATTTTATTCAGGGCACCCTACAATGCGGATTCTCAGCCTGAAACCTATGAAGAACTTGCTCCAATCGAGAGAAGCAGAAGAGAAAACTATTTAACTATCAATGAAAGTATTGACCCAAACGATTGGGCACAGGGAGTTATTGCAGATAGCATTTTTCAAAGAGTGGTAAAGCAGGTAGAGACGGGGAATGCAAGTATTATTCTGCTTCATGATGCAGGTGGTGAAACCCGCCAGGCTACTGTGGAAGCATTACCAAGAATCATTGATTATTTTAAAAAACGAGGTTATGTATTTACAACAGTAGCCGACCTCATGGGTAAAACAAAAGATGAGGTGATGCCTTTGGTGTCTAATTCACGGGACAGATGGACGAGAAAATTTAATTTCTTTCTCGCTGAAGCAGGATACTGGAGTGGCCATATTTTATTCTCTTTATTTATTATCGGAATTATATTATCAGTTGGGCGAATTATCGCGATGGCTATATTGGCAAGTATTCAAAAAAGGAGAGAAGCTAAATTTGGATCAACAGTATTTCCCGCTTTTCTTCTTGCAGGAAAAAAAGAATATCCTATGGTAAGCATTATTGTTCCTGCTTATAATGAAGAAGTAAATGCTATAAGAACTGTTAACAGCTTGCTGGCACAGGATTACCCCGAACTTGAAATTATTTTTGTAGATGATGGAAGTACCGATGAAACTTTTTTAAAAGTCAGTGAATATTTTAAAACCAATACTAAAGTACAGGTTTATACTAAAAGTAATGGGGGTAAAGCTTCGGCACTGAATTTTGGTATTCAAAAATCCAATGCAGAATATGTAGTTTGTATTGATGCTGATACACAACTTAAAACTGATGCAGTTACATTATTGATGAAAAAATTTGACAATGAAAATGTAGCGGCGGTAGCAGGGAATGTAAAAGTTGGTAACGAAGTGAATATGATTACACGCTGGCAGAGCATAGAATATATTACTTCACAAAATTTTGACCGCAGGGCATTTGATCTTTTAAACTGCATTACAGTAGTACCTGGCGCGATAGGCGCTTTTAACAAAGATGCTATATTAATTGCCGGAGGTTTTACAACTGATACACTTGCTGAAGATTGCGACCTCACCATGCGACTGCTCCGTAATGGCTTTATTGTAAGAAATTGTACTGCAGCGATTTCATATACCGAAGCTCCGGAAACCTTCAGGCAATTTTTAAGACAAAGATTTAGATGGACATTTGGTGTTATGCAAAGTTTCTGGAAGCACAGAGATACTGTTTTCAATCCGAAATATAAAAATTTTGGGATGATAGCAATGCCAAATATTCTTATCTATCAAATCATATTACCGATCCTTGCACCTTTGGCCGATATTATTTTGGTATTGAGTTTACTTGCAGCCTCTTTTGGAATTGTTGTAGCAAGTATTCCACACATTATTTTCTATTATTTCATTTTTACATTAGTTGATATAGCAGGTGCAGCTTTGGCTTTCGCTTATGAAAAAGAAAATCATTTAAAATTGATCTGGATGGTTCCGCAACGATTAATTTATCGCCAAATGATGTATTATATTTTGCTCAAATCTTTTAACAAAGCGATTAAAGGTGAATTACAGGGATGGGGTGCTTTAAAAAGAACCGGAAGCGTGAAGGAGATGGCAGTTTCAGTTAAGAGTTAAGAGTTGAAATCACTAGCATGCACTCTTAATCAAAACAAAACCAATTGGTTATGATTTAGTTCTTTGAAATTTTGTTGGTAGTTCGTGTCAAACAGTTGATTGACGGGGGTTTTACTTATTAGGGTCATGCTCAAAATCTGTAGAA
>DATCMY010000570.1:0-7798 GCA_036565505.1 Hanamia sp. | reverse complement strand
TATTAACTTCACAACAGTTTTCATAGGGTACGGATTAAAAACGGGCCTGGGTATCTACCCTGGCCCAATTTTTTTTATTAATGTTCCGGTAATAAAATTTCGAATTGAAATTCTTTTTTTGAAAAATATTCCAGTACTCTTGGAAGCGTATATTTCAATGCAGGTAAGGATTTCAGGCTATCATGAAATACAATTATAGATCCCTCTTTTGCATTATTAATTACATTGAGATAGCAATTTTCATATTTTATAGAAGCATCAAAATCACCACTCAATACATCCCACATTATTGTTTTTAAATTTAATTTTTCTCCCTGAAGCGCTTTTAATTGAAATTTTGTGATTTTTCCATAGGGCGGTCTGAATAAATTACTGTCTATTATTTTAGCTGCCTCTGCAATATTTCCCAAATATTCTTTATCATTTGTTTTCCAGCCATTTAAATGATTATAAGTATGATTACCTGGTTTATGCCCTTCTGCAATTACCTGTTTATAAATATCAAAATATTCCTTTACATTTTTGCCGATACAAAAAAAAGTGGCCTTTGCATTAAATTGTTTTAGCACTTCTAATACATAGGGAGTAGCCTCAGGATGCGGACCATCATCAAAAGTCAGGTATAAAACCTTTTCCTCAGTTTTTATATTCCAGGTACATTCTGAATAATACTTTTTAAAAAGCCACGGAGATTTAACAAGATAAAACATGCCGTTAAAATAAAACATTTTTTGTGGAATATTAATATTCTTTTCCCACTATCAATTGTTGGCAAATGTGCTTTTTAAGTTAAAGTATTTTTATTTTTTTTGATCAATAGATTATTCAAATCTTCATTTGGGTTGAATAGATAAATTATACAATATTTCTCTTCCTCTTTAGGGGAAGGTTTTATCTTTGCAACATGAATAAAGTAAGAGTAAGATTTGCACCAAGCCCTACAGGTGGTTTACATTTAGGGGGTATTCGCACTGCTTTGTATAATTATTTATTTGCAAAAAAACATTTTGGCAATTTTGTTTTAAGAGTGGAAGATACTGATCAAACCCGCTATGTAAAAGGCGCGGAAGAGTACATAATCGATTGCCTTAACTGGTGCGGAATTTTACCTGATGAAGGCCCGCACTTGGAGGGAGAATATGGACCATATCGCCAGAGTGAAAGAAAAAATTTATACAGAGAATATGCAGAGCAGTTAGTAAAATCCGGGCATGCCTACTATGCATTTGATACTCCGGAAGAAATAGAATCGATGAGAGAAATCTTAAAAGGAGAGGGGAAAGATAATCTTCAATATGATTATCGTGTGCGATTTGAAATGAAAAATTCTTTATCACTTCCTCCGGAAGAAACTGAGGCTTTATTGAAAATAAATTTTCCCCATGTAATCCGCATTAAAATAGAAAGGGATGAATTTGTTCATTTTAAAGATATGATTCGCGGCGATATTGAAATGAGTACCAATGGTGTTGATGATAAAGTTTTAATAAAAGCGGATGGAATGCCAACATATCACCTGGCAGTAGTTGTGGACGATTATTTAATGAAAATAACGCATGCCTTTCGTGGCGAAGAATGGTTGCCAAGCGCCCCGGTTCATGTATTGCTCTGGAAATATTTTGGATGGGAAAAACACATGCCGCAATGGGCACATTTTCCCTTAATATTAAAGCCCGATGGAAACGGGAAATTGAGCAAAAGAGATGGAGAGCGTTTGGGTTTCCCCGTTTTTGCAATGAAATGGAATGACCCGGTAAAAGGAGAGATTAAAGGATTTAAGGAGCTTGGTTTTTTACCTGAGGCTTTTATAAATATGCTGGCAATGCTTGGCTGGAATGATGGAACAGGACAGGAAATTTTTTCTTTGGATGAAATGGTTGATAAATTTTCTATTGAGAGAGTTCAGTCACATGGAGCTAAATTCGATTTTGAAAAAGCAAAATGGTATAATCATGAATGGATAAAAAAATCGGATGTAGATAGATTGAAACCGGATGTAAAAAAAATATTTGAAGAGAAAGGAGTTTCGATTAATGATGGAGATCAATTTGAAAAAATTATTGAATTAATAAAAGACAGGTGCATACTGCTTACCGATTTTTGGGAGCAGGGTTGTTTCTTTTTCATCACACCTTCTGAAATTGATACTGCATCGATACTTTCAAAATGGAATGAAAATAAAAATCAATTTTTTGTTGAATTGATTCGAACTTATTCATTATTAAATTCATGGGAAGCAACGGCGCTTGAAACTACTTTTAAAGAGATTGCTGCTGCGAGTAAGTTGAAACCTGGTGAATTAATGTTACCGTTTCGTATTATGCTTGTAGGTGGAAAATACGGACCGGGAGTTTTTGAGATTGCAGCTTTATTGGGTAAAGATGAAACCATAAAAAGAATTGAACATACTTTACCTTTATTGAGGTAATTATATAGCTACCTGGAAATTATATGCTATTCGCAGTATTAGTCAACATAAAACATTTTATTCGATAGTTGCTTATTTATAAAAGAATAGTTCATCTTAATCATCAATGACAGAAATAAAAATAGAATCCGCGAAAAAAACTTCCTATAGCCAAAGACCCATTCGGGTTTTAGTTGCTAAAGTAGGACTTGATGGACACGACAGAGGTGCAAAAGTAATTGCCACTTCTTTGCGTGATGCAGGGATGGAAGTAATCTATACTGGTCTGAGGCAAACTCCTGAAATGGTTGTGAATGCAGCTTTGCAGGAAGATGTTGATGCAATTGGCGTTAGTATTTTAACGGGTGCTCACAATACTATTTTCCCAAAAATATTAGCCCTATTGAAAGAAAAGGGAATGAATGATGTACTTCTTACGGGAGGAGGAATTATTCCGGAAGATGATATGAAAAAATTAAACGAATTGGGAGTTGGTAAATTATTTCCACCTGGTACAACAACCGCGGCAATTGCTGAATATATTAAAGACTGGGTAAAGAAAAACAGGATTTTTTAAAATTATATTTTTTACAAACCTATAAATTAAGGAAGCAAGTAAAATATTTTAATGCAAAAACGGGTCGGTTTTATTTCACTTCAAAAGATTCAAAACAAATTATTTAACTGCAGTAGGACTCGTTCAGTAATGGATAATTTCATTATTTGATTGGGATGAATTAAAAAATAAAAAATTATAATAATGAGTTTTTCAACATTAAAAACATCGCTTGACAGTAATATTTTTACTATCACCATAAACCGGCCTGAAAAATTAAATGCGCTTAACATTACTGTTCTGAATGAGCTTGAAGAAGTGATGAAAACTGTGTATGAAGATAATAATATCAAAGCTGTTATTATAACCGGGGCTGGAGAAAAAGCTTTTGTTGCCGGCGCAGATATTGCTGAATTTGTAGCACTTAAAGATGATCAGGGCGCGGCATTGGCAAAAAGAGGACAGGATATATTTTTTCAAATTGAAAATTGTCCAAAGCCGGTAGTAGCCGCTGTTAATGGATTTGCATTGGGAGGTGGTTGCGAACTCGCTATGTCATGTCATTTCAGATTGGCAAGTACGAATGCAAAATTTGGCCAGCCCGAAGTGAATCTTGGATTGATACCCGGGTATGGAGGTACACAGCGTTTAACGATGCTTGTTGGTAAAGGAAAAGCAATGGAATTAATGATGACAGCGAATATGATTAACGCGGAAGAAGCTAAAGCATTTGGGCTTGTTAACTATGTTGAATCGCCTGAAAATTTATTACCAAAAACAAAAGAAATTCTGAATGTAATACTTGCCAAATCACCCTTAGCTGTTTCTAAAGTTATTACCGCCGTGAATGCATTTTACGAGTCTGGTAAAGATGGTTTTAATGAAGAAGTGCATTTGTTTGGCCAGGTTTTTATTTCAAATGATAAAAAGGAAGGGACTACCGCATTCTTAGAAAAAAGAAAGCCCGTTTTTCGGGGAGATTGATTTGACCTTTGCATAAAAGATTTTTTTCAAATTAAACCTTCATCCGCAAAGCTATAATAACCTTCATTACTTACTATAAGGTGATCCACTACATTTATATCTAAAAGTTTTCCTGCTTCTTTAAGTTTGGCGGTCATTTCTTCATCCATACGGCTTGGCCTTAAGCTACCAGAAGGATGGTTGTGACAAAGTATAATTGAAGTGCAGTCAACTTCTACAGCTTTTTTAAAAATAACTCTTGGATCTACAATTGTATGTGTTAACCCACCTTTACTCATTATTTCAAAATGATTTATTTTATTGGCCCTGTTTAAAAAAACGACGGCAAATACTTCATAAGAATAATCTTTTAAAGAGGCTTTTAAAAACTCGGCCAATTCCTGGCTTGAGCGCACAAAATCTTTATTAAAAAAGGGGGATGCATGCCTTCGTCTTCCCAATTCCAGTGCTGCGGCAAGTGTTACAGCCTTTGCCTCGCCAATACCTGGGATAGTCATAAAATCCTTTATCGATACTTTTCCCAGTTCATCCAGGTTATTTTTTCCTAATTTCAAAAGCTCTCTTGCAAGATCTACTGCACTATTTTTTCCACTGCCTGTATTTATTAAAATTGCAAGAAGTTCAGAGTCGCTCAAACTTTCTTTTCCTTTTAAAAGTAATTTCTCTCTTGGCCTGTCATCCACTGCCCAATTTTTTATGGACGTGGAAGACTTGTTAGTAGTTTCCATGATTTTGTGTTTAAAACCAAAAATATTAATTATAATTTCGCCGAACTAATTATTGCCTCTTCAATTATTTCTTTATGCACCCAAACGTAAAATTATTTTCAGGAACAGGGTCACAATATCTGGCAAAACAAATAGCTTTAAGATTCGGTGAGCCTTTAGGTAAAATAAATATTCAAAAATTCAGTGATGGTGAAATTGGCGTTGAATACCTGGAAAGCATACGCGGGCAATTTGTTTTTTTAATCCAAAGTACTTTTGCGCCCACAGATAATCTAATGGAATTGTTGCTGATGATAGATGCAGCAAAAAGAGCTTCTGCTTATAAGGTAATCGCTGTAATTCCCTACTATGGCTATGCACGGCAGGATCGTAAAGATAAACCTCGTGTTGCTATTGGGTCTAAATTAGTGGCTAATATGCTGGTAGCAGCGGGAGCAGACAGAATTATTACAATGGATTTGCATGCGCCCCAGATACAGGGTTATTTTGATATTCCTGTAGATCATTTGGATTCGTCAGCTATTTATATTCCTTATATAGAAGACCTGAATCTTGAGAATTTAACTTTTGCAGCACCTGATGTAGGCAGTGCCAATCGTATCAGGGAGATTGCAAGTTATTTTGAAGTTGATATGGTTATTTGCGACAAGCACCGTAAAAGAGCCAATGAAATAGCGAGCATGGTTGTTATTGGGGATGTTACAGACAGGGACATTGTATTGATAGATGATATTTGTGATACGGGCGGCACCTTATGTAAAAGCGCAGCTTTACTAATGGAGAAAGGGGCACGAAGCGTAAGAGCTTTTTGTACTCATCCAGTTCTCAGTAATAATGCCTATGAGAATATTCAAAATAGTGTTTTGGAAGAATTAGTTGTTTGTGATACTATTCCGGTAAAGAAAAAAATAGATAAATTAAAAGTAGTTACTGTAGCCGATCTATTTGCCATTGCAATTCGTAATGCCTTCGAAAACAGAAGTATCAATAGTCTTTTTATAAGAAGTAAACTGTTTAAGAAGAATAAATTAAAGGTTTAATTGATCAATACAAAAATGCAACAATTTTCCTACCTTTGCGCCTCAAAAAAATAAACATATAATGAAAACAATTACAATCGAAGGACAAATCAGGACCGAATTTGGCAAATCAGCCACCCGCCAACTTCGCTCTGAGGAAAAAGTGCCAGCTGTAATTTACGGAGGTGCAAAAGAAATTAATTTTTCTGCTCCGGCATCAGCATTTAAAAACATTATTTATACGCCGGATTTTATGCTGACAGAAGTCAAGGTAGATGGCACTTCTTACAAATGCGTATTGAAAGATATTCAATTTGACAAAGTTAGCGACCGCCTTATTCATGTAGATTTCCTTGAGCTGGTTGGAAATAAAAAAGTTACCGTTAATATACCCATTAAATTTACAGGTACTCCTGAAGGTGTAAAAGAGGGTGGAAAATTAATGGTAAAAATGAAATCCCTAAAAGTAAAATCTCTTCCTGAGCATTTATTAGAGAATATTGAAATGGATCTTTCCGATCTTAAATTAAATGAAAACGTAAGGGTACTGGATGTGAAAGCGCCTAATATGGAAATATTGAATTCCCCACGTATTCCCATTGCATCAGTTACTATGACACGCCAACTGAAGCAGGAAGAGGCTAAAGCTACGCCAACTGCGTCCGCAAAAGCTCCTGAGGCTAAGGCAGCCGCACCTGCTAAAAAATAAGTAATATTTTAATAATAAAATGCCCTCTTCACCGGGGGCATTTTCATTTTCGGGATTCATCATTTTGCGGTCGGGAAACTATAAAGTTTGCGTACATTTGCCAACTAATTTTTAAATATGGGAATGGATAGGAACACGATTATCGGATTTGGGTTATTAGCAGTCTTATTTTTTGGCTATTTTTATTATACGAGTAAGGGCCAACACGAGTTAGAAAAACAAAAGCTACATATTCAGGATTCATTAAATAAACTAAAGCCTAAAATTGATACTTCAATACATACAGCAAAAGTTACCGATACTTCTATATTAAAAAATGAAATTGCGCTAGCAGGAATAAAACAGGATTCTACAGGTAAAGAACAATTAGTTACGCTTGAAAATAAAGTACTTAAAATCACCTTTTCAAATAAAGGTGGTCAGCCTAAAACTGTTGAACTTAAAAATTTCAAAACTTTTGATAAAAAGCCACTTATTTTACAGGATGGCAGTTTTAATAATATTTCTTATCCAATTAATATTGGCAATAATCAAACTGCTCAAACTTCTGATCTGCTTTTCACACCCTCTCAACAACAGAAAACTGCGGATGGAAATGAAATGATCACTTTTAGTTTGAAAACCGACAATGGAGGCATAATTGAGCACCAGTATATTTTGAAGCCGAATGATTATATGATCGATTTCATTGTGAAATTTACAGATGCCAATAATTTAATTACTCAAAACATACTGAACCTCACCTGGCAAACAAAAGCGAAAAAACAGGAAAAAGATATCACCTGGGAAATCCAGCAATCTCATATTTCTTACGTTGAAAACGGAGAATATGATTTTGAACATTTAGTTCAAGGCAAATCTGATGATAAAAAGTTTACCCAACCGGTCGATTGGATCGCATTAAACCAGCAGTTTTTTGCTTCTGCAATTGTCGCTAAAAATAAATTTTCCAGCGGCCAGGTAAGTTGGGAATCACCCAAAGATACAAGCCAGCATATTATCGGAAAAGCAACGGTACATCTTCAATTAGATGTTCCCGCCGGTAGTAATGCCGTAATTCCATTCCAATTTTTTTATGGCCCAAGTGATTATAAAATTTTGAAATCTTATGGAAATCAAATGCACAACATGGTTCCGCTTGGCAGTGGCATTCTTGCTTTTGTAAAATACATTAACCGGGGATTTATTATGCCCGTATTTAATTTTCTTTCCAGTAAGATTGTCAGTTACGGATTGGTGATTGCATTAATGACGATTATTATCCGCTTGCTCATTTCGCCGCTAACATACCAAAGTTATTTGAGCGGCGCCAAAATGAAATTATTAAAGCCGGAGATAGAAACACTGAAAGCAAAATATAAAGATGATAAGCAGGCATTCGGAATGGAGCAGATG
>DATCMY010000569.1:0-5937 GCA_036565505.1 Hanamia sp. | reverse complement strand
TTATTTCCGGTTCCAGATTTTCTCTTGTTCCGGAATCAGCGCAAAAATCCACAGCGGTATTTTCTCCATTGTTTACAGAAAGCCTTGGCCTGGATATATTCTTTGACGGGCAGGAGAAAGATAATTACAACAGTAATCTCTTAGGCGTGAGCCTACTTCAAAATATCAATAAAAGAGTAAAATTAAAATGGATGGTAAGCCGCTATGGCGATAATGAAAATGAAAATTTTGACATTACCGGAGCCTATCTTTTTGGCGAAAGAAGTTTTGATAAAACGAAACCAGATTTTGGACAGATAACCAATCCGCTGGGTGCCGGTATATTTCAAAATTATGCCCGCAACCAACTTAATATTCAGGTATATAATATTAGTCATAAAGGAAGTTACGACCTGGGAAAACATTTTATACAATGGGGCGCCGGTGTGGATCACACAATAATTACTGATAAATTAAATGAATGGGAATTCCAGGACAGTGCCGGATATTCATTACCCTTCAATCCCAATCAGCTTAATTTAAGCAATGTGCTGAAATCAAATGCCAACCTTACAATTAATAAATACAGCGGTTATGTACAGGATAATATTCGTCTAAGCAAAGGCGTTTCAGATGTTACTTTACAGGCCGGTGTTAGATTCAATTACAATTCGCTCAATAAAGAATTTTTGATAAGCCCGCGTGCGCAAATAAGTTATAAACCAGATTGGAAACGGGATATTATTTTTAAAGTATCTGCCGGAGTATACGACCAGCCTCCGTTTTATCGTGAAATGAGAAGATATGACGGCACCATTAACACTGCTTTGAAAAGCCAGAAAAGTATCCAGTTTGTTACGGGATTCGATTACAATTTATCGCATGGCGACAGGCCGATGCGTATTACTACAGAAGCGTATTACAAATCATTAACCGATGTAGATCCTTACGATATTGATAATGTACGCATTCGTTATTTTGGCGAAAATAATGCCAAAGCATACGCCACTGGTATTGAAACAAGAATATTTACCCAACTCGTAAAAGATGCTGAAAGCTGGTTCAGCATTGGCATAAGCCAGACAAAGGAAAAAATAAACAATGATTTTTATTACAATTATAAAAACGCAGAAGGTGAAATTATAAATTCCCAAACTACAGACCAGGTTGTTACCGATAGTGTAAAAACTCAAGTAGGCTGGGTAAGAAGGCCAAGCGACCGCCTGCTGACTATGGGATTATTTTTACAGGATTATCTAAGTACCAACAAAAATTTTAAAGTGCATTTAAATATGATTTATGGAAGCAACATGAGTTACAATATTCCCAATAGCGTAAAATACCGAAATGCATTGATCATTGATCCTTACATAAGAGTTGACGTAGGTTTCAGCGCATTACTGCTCAGCGAAAAAGCCTTAAGACGCAGCCATTCACCATTTCGCGGCTTTGACAATATATGGGCAAGCCTCGAAGTATTTAATATAATTGATCGCGCCAATGTAATTTCGTACCAGCTTATAAAAGACTATGCCAATAATACTTTCAGCATACCCAACCGGTTAACTCCACGATTAATTAATTTTAAATTGTTGGCGAGGTTCTGAAAAATACCGTTGTACTAATTTTAATTAACAATATATCCAATGATAAAACCCAATTTGCAAATAACCCAAATAGAAATTTACAAATTATTAATTCCATTAAAAGAGCCGTTTATTATTTCCCTGGGGCCTATTTATAATGCAGAAAATATAATCGTTGTAATACGCACCAATAAAGGCATTGGTGGTTTTGGCGAATGCAGCCCTTTTATGACTATCAATGGCGAAAGCCAGGAAACCTGTTTTTTAGTCGGGCAATATTTTTCTAAAGTCTTAAAAGGAAAAAACCCATTGGATATAGAAGGCAATATGAAATTGATGGATAAAATAATTTATGGAAACAGCAGCATCAAAAGTGCTTTTGATATTGCTATGCACGACATAGCTGCGCAAGAAGCAGGATTACCATTGTATCAATTTTTAGGGGGCAAAAAAAATAAAACACTGGTTACTGATTATACAGTAAGCATTGGCGATCCTCAAAAAATGGCATCAGATGCTTTGAAAATTAAGGAGGCCGGTTTTCCTGTTATCAAAGTAAAATTGGGCGAAGGAAAAGAAATAGATGTGGAAAGAATAAAAGCCATCCGCAAAGCGATAGGCAAAAAATTGCCATTGCGCATTGATGCCAACCAGGGCTGGGATGTAAACACGGCTATTAAAACCTTACAAGCATTGAAAGATGATCACATACAATATTGCGAAGAACCCATACCGCGCTGGGATTTTTTAAATCTTAAAAAAGTAAAAAAGAAAAGTACAATTCCGGTAATGGCAGATGAAAGTTGCTGCGACCATCATGATGCAAAAAGGCTGATACAATTAGGAGCCTGCGACATGTTTAATTTAAAATTGGGCAAATCATCAGGATTATTTAAAGCAAAAAAAATAATCGCCCTTGCTGAAAAGGAAAACATGACGATGCAGGTAGGTGGTTTTATGGAATCAAAAATAACCATGACTGCCAATGCGCATTTGGCATTGAGCAGCAAAAATATTTTGCATTGCGACTTTGATACACCGCTCATGTTTGCAGAAGACCCCGTAAGCGGCGGTATAGTTTACAAAGAAAAAGGAGTTATAGAAGTGCCGGATATACCCGGGCTTGGTGCATGGATAAATGAAGAATGGCTGGATAAACTGGAGAAGGTAATCCTTTAAATTTTTGAAAATAATGAGTTGAGAAATGTAATTTCTTTATGATTATTTTTGAATAAAACTTTATTTACACATCCCTTTCCATTAAATACCTGGCAAGTTCTTCCAAGGGTTTTTTTCTGGCGGAGATAACAGCGATTTCTTCAAGGTGCTCCATGGCTATTGAGAAATAGTTTTGTTTCAATTCTTTTGCCCATACATCAACATTGCATGTTTTATATATGTCAAGCATTAATTGAATTTTACTTTCATCATTTATTTTTAATAAATGAGTGATTTCTTCCTTTTGTGCTGCTGTAGCTACTTTCATGGCTTGAAGCAATAAAAATGTTTTTTTATTTGCCATGATATCTCCACCTGGTTTTTTCCCAAATTTTTCAGGATTACCAAAGGCATCCAAAAAATCATCCTGCACCTGGAAAGCAATGCCCAGGTTTTTTCCGAACTTATATATATGCTGCTGATTACCCAATCCGGCACCGCCCAAAATAGCGCCCAGCTGAAGGCTTGCTGCAAGCAAAACAGAAGTTTTTAATTCTATCATTTCAACGTAATCATTAAGATTCACCTGTTCTCTATTTTCAAAATCCATATCAAGTTGCTGTCCCTCGCAAACTTTTTTAGCAGTTAAATTAAACAAATCCAAAACCGGGTGCAGGTATTCAATACCTATTTTATTTAAAAATTCATAGGCAGCCACCATCATTACATCGCCGGCAAGTAATGCGGTTGACTCGCCATATTTTGTATGCACCGTTTGCATGCCACGCCGCAATGGCGCCCTGTCCATAATATCATCATGTATCAAAGTGAAATTGTGAAACAGTTCAATGGCGGCAGCTACATGCCAGGCATCTTCTTTTATGGTATCAAACATTTCATTTCCCATTAGGCACATCACAGGACGAATGCGCTTACCCCCCAATGTTAGTAAATACTGTGATGCATCATATAATTTTTCCGGATGTTCCGGAAAATGACGCACATTAAATATTTTTTCAAAAAGTTGAGATAATTCTTTAAAAGAATGAAGGCTTTGTTTGTTTTCCAATGACGGGCTACCCATGAATCTCTGCTTTTCAGCAGAGAAATTTTCTTCGTTTGAGTCTTTATAATCCATCATAGAGTCAGGTTATTCTCATTAGCACATTATCACAACAGCTAATTATTATATTAATTATTTTCTTTTCTTTTTAGCCTTAATAGCCTTCTCTTTCAAACTTTCAATATTCGGAATCCATTCAAAATCCAATTGACGTTTTTCTAAATTCGCTGCTACTAATTTTATCTCTACCTTATCTCCCATTCTAAATTTCTTGCCTGTGCGGATTCCCACCAGTGCATAGTCTGTATCATCATGGCGAAAGTCGTCGTAATCGGAAAGGTCTTTTATAGAAACCAGGCCTTCGCATTTTTCATTCACTGTTTCTACCCAAAAACCAAAAGAAGAAACGCCACTTATCACTCCTTCCATATCTTCTCCCAACTTATCCATCATAAATTCTACCTGTTTGTATTTATTTCCGGCACGCTCAGCTTCCATTGCAGCACGTTCACGCTGGCTGCAATGAACACATTTCTGTTCCATTTTTTTATCAGGATGAACATTATTTTCCAGAATTTCATGAAGTATTCTATGTACCATTATATCCGGATAACGGCGTATAGGAGAGGTAAAATGACAATAATTTTCAAAGCCCAAACCATAGTGTCCAACATTTTCCGGAGTATAAATTGCCTTCGCCATTGTGCGGATACCTAATTGCTCAAGTACATGCTGTTCGGGCTTTCCATGCACATCAATCATCAACTGATTAAATGATTTTGCAATCGCATCTTCATCTTTCAAATCGAATTTATACCCAAATTTTTTGGCAAATGCGGCAAAAGGTTTTAGCTTTTCTTCATCAGGTGTATCATGAATGCGGTAAGGAAAAGGAATCGGTTTTTTATCAACTTTAATTTTTGAAACATGCGCTGCAACTGTGCGGTTGGCCAGCAACATAAACTCTTCTATCAACTGATGTGACTCTTTACTTTCCTTTACGATAATTCCCAATGGTTTCCCATTTTCGTCCAAACGAAATTTTACTTCTGTTGATGAAAAATTAATAGCGCCGTTTTTAAATCTTTCTTTCCTGAAATTTTTTGCCAAAGAATTCAGGAGAGAAATCTCTTCACTATATTGGCCATTGCCGGTTTCTATTATTTGCTGCACTTCATCATAATTAAAACGATGGTCGCTGTGAATAAACGTTTTACCCACCCAATATTCTTTGACTTTGCCTTTATTATTGATTTTAAAAATTACCGAAAAGGTAAATTTATCCTCATTCGGTCTCAGCGAACAAAGTTCATTGGATATTTTTTCTGGCAGCATCGGGTTCACCCGGTCAGGCAGATAAACACTGGTTGCCCTTGTATATCCTTCTTCATCCAAAGCGGTTGCGGGTTTTACAAAATGACTAACATCTGCAATGTGTACACCAATTTCAAAATTATTATCACTTAATGTTTTTATTGACAACGCATCATCAAAATCTTTGGCATCAGCAGGATCAATGGTAAAGGTGAGTACATCGCGGTAATCTTTCCTTTTTGCCAGTTCATTTGCATCAATGGTATCATTCAGGTTATTTAGTTCATCCAAAACGGGCTGAGGAAATTCCAAAGTAAATCCATTTTGAATAATGATTTCTTTCATCGCCATATCGCCGGCATCTTTTGCCTGTAGTACAGATACCACTTCACCTTCAGGTTTTTTTTCTCCTTTTTCCCAATCAAGGAACTTCACAACTACCCTGTCATTATTTTTTGCACCGTTAAGATTTTTTATGCTGATATAAAAATCCGGCATCGGCTTTTGACTATCCGGTTTAAAAAAAGCGAAATTTTCATAAACTTCAATATTCCCGATAAATTCAGTTTGTTTTCTTTCTAAAACCTCCTGTATTACGCCTTCAATCCGCCTGCCTGCCGATTCTTTTATCTTCACCATTACCGTATCGCCATGCATTGCTTTATTAAAATCCTGCGGCCTTACCAAAACATCTTTATCCCTGCCTTCTGCAATTACATACCCCATTCCCGAACGTGTGATATCCAACGTACCTTTTACTCCCGGGGCAGGTTTATTCTTTCCTGTTTTTTTACTCATAAATTAATTTCAAATCATTTACACAATGTGTGTATACGC
>DATCMY010000568.1:0-12125 GCA_036565505.1 Hanamia sp. | reverse complement strand
GGCGGGAAAGTCGGTAAGATGATAGTTGATTCAATATGATTTATTTTTTGTAATTCCTGAGAAAATTTTTGTTTCGCAGTTACTGCTCTAAATTTTTCAAACATTTTCTTAGGTCAATTCCTTTTCCTAAAACCCCTTTAAAAATATCGCCCATTTTTTTTACACGGTCCAAAGTATTATAAATGGTAAATTCCTTTGGTGATAATCCCTTTTTTACTTCTTTCCATAATAACGGTGTAGAAACTGTTGCCCCCGGCTTTGGGCGCAGGCTATAAACAGATGCAATGGTTTGTCCCCACCTGTTTTGTAAATAATCAAGGTAAATATGTTTTTTCCCCCTTTTTTTAAGATTTCTTTCAAGTGTAGTAAAATCATTTAATTTATCATTAGCCATTACACATACTAAATACGCAAAATCTTTTATCTGTTCATAAGTATATTTTTTTGCTGTTGGCACATACACATGCAAACCGGATGCGCCGGAAGTTTTGCAGTATGATTCGGCTCCGGCTTTATTCAAAATTTCTTTTACTGAAAGCGCCACTTCTATCACCTGGTCAAATGTGTTTTCTTTTGAGGGATCGATATCTATGATCAGATAATCCGGCTTTTCTAAAGATTTTACAGTAGAATGCCACGGATTCATTTCAATGCATCCCAAATTATTTAAATAAACAAGCGTAAGCAGATTATCGCAGACGATGTAATTAATTTCTTTCTTATTAGATTCTGAATAAATCTCCTGGTTCTTTACAAATGCCGGTACATTATCCGCAGCGTCTTTTTGAAAAAAACTTTGAGCATGAATACCTTTTGGATTCCTCAAAAGCGATTCAGGCCTGCCTTTCAGATAAGGCAAAATATAATCAGCCATTGAAATATAATATTCTATTATCTCTCCTTTAGTAAGGCCTTCTTCGGGAAAATATACTTTATCAATATTAGTAACTTTTACTTTTCTTTTCCCAAACGTGTAAATTTTTTCGGTTTGGTTTGACGCTTTTTTATTCTTCAAAGATCTATTCTCCGGCATGTCTTTCTTCACATTCTTTGAAGCAATCAGAGCATTTTTAATGTTATTCATCGTTATTTTATTTATGGATTTATCATCGCGAAGATGCAAAAATACCGGATGGCGAAATTTATCATCTGCGGTAACTTCTGTATATTTTACTTCACAAATAATTTTAGGTTTTACCCACGTTACCGGAGAGTTAGTTTTTATTTTTTCAACAAAGGGTGATTTTTTTTGAACAAGTGGCTGAAGAAGATCATACATTTCTTTTAATGTTTTTTGGCTAAATCCTGTGCCCGTATGCCCAATGTATTTAAATGTATTTCCTTCTTTAGCAGCAAGAATTATTGCACCGAAATAATTTCTTGAACCTTCAGGCTCAGTGTAACCTGCAATAATTACCTCTGCCGTTTTATGATTTTTTATTTTCAACCAACCAGATGTTCGTTTCCCGGGATAATATTTTGAATCAATCTTTTTAGCCATTATCCCTTCAAGTTTTTTTTCTTTTGAAACCTTAAAAAAAGACTTCCCTTTTTCAAGAATATGATCAGAAAATTTGATCACCTCATCTTTAGGAATAATTTTTTTTAGTAATTCTTTTCGATTGATAAGTGGAAGCCCGGTTGTATCATGACCATTAAGTTCCAGCAAATCGAAAACCTGGTATTGTATTGGCCGATCCTGATTTTCCGAATAATGCTGCAGGAATTGAAAGTCTGGTTTTCCTTCATCATTAAGTACAACAATTTCTCCATCTAAAACAACATCTGCATTTATTTTTTTTAATTGATCCGTTACAATTGGATAAGTTTGCTGAAAGCTAGTGCCATTACGGGAATAGAGGAGAATATTATCATCTTTTTTTTCAGAAATTGCCCGGTATCCATCCCATTTTATTTCGAAAAGCCAATCTTTATTATCAAAAGCAATATCTGTTTCTTTTGCAAGCATTGGTTTTATAAAATGACTTAATTTATTATTTGAATGACCCGGAGGAAGTACATCAAAAGCCTTTGTGAGGGATGATTTTTTGCTCTTGTATTCTTTAAATTTTTTTACCTGAGCCTCGTAGAATTTTTTTTTACAGGATTTTTATTTTCTGCCAGCCATTTATTTATAGGAGAATTTTCCGGCGTATATTCTTCACTGTTATAATCTATTTCTACAGCATAGTTATCATGGTGCTTTATGAGCAACCAGCTATTATCTTCTTTAGTTCTTATTTTTACCAAAGCGAACTCCCCTTTTAGCTTTTTGCCAAATAATTGAAATTTAAGATTGCCGGCTTTTAATCCTGCACGCAATATTTTTTCAGCAATCTCTCTTGGGGAATTGTCAATGTCTGCATAGGTGCCATCATCCCATATTTCCACAATTCCAGCACCATAATTTCCTTCAGGAATTATGCCTTCAAAATCTTTATAATCATATGGATGATCTTCAACCATCATTGCCAATCTTTTATCTTTTGGATTTAATGATGGTCCTTTTGGCACAGCCCAACTTTTAAGAACACCATCTAATTCAAGCCTGAAATCATAATGCAGTTGCGTCGCTTTATGGCGATGCACCACAAAAATTAATTTTGAAACAGATTTTTTTATTTTACCTGAGGGTTCAGTTGTTTCTTTAAAATTTCTTTTTTTATTATAAATAGTTAATGCCATATCAGGAAGCTTTTTTACGTTTTACATCAAGGCTTGCTTTCAATTGATCCATCAAATCTTTTGTTTTGCTATGCACTATTTTCATCTCCGGCACCTTCATTTTTTTGCCGGAGGCTTTTGCTTTTATCAATTTTAAAAGTTCACCATTATAAGTGTCTTTGTATTTCGAAATATCAAATTTATCAGTAAGTTGGTTTATCAATGTCATAGCCATTTTCAATTCAGCGGGTTTCACATTTGTTCCTTTCGGGAGATTAAGTTCATTGGGATCTCTTATTTCCTCTTCAAACCGTATTTTATTTAGAACAATTACATTTTTATCAGGCCTTAATATGGCAAGGCTTTCTTTATTGCGCATTACAAAAGTAGCAACACCTACTTTCTTTGTTTTAATTAATGCCTGAAGTAATAATTGATATGGCCTGGTACCCGATTTATCCGGCTCCAGGTAGTAAGGTGTTTCATAATACAGGCTACTTATTTCCTGTTCCATTACGAAATCAGAAATCTCAATTGTTTTTGTTTTTTTAGCAGCCGCAACTTCAAAATCTTTATCATCAAGCACTACATAATCATTATGGTATTTATATCCTTTTACAATATTTTCCCATGGTACTTCTTTGCCCGTATTTTCATTGATCCGCATATATTTTATTTTCGCATGGTCTTTTTTATCGAGTAGATCCAAATCGAGATCGCTGGCTTCGGTAGCACTATATATTTTTACAGGAATATTTACTAATCCAAAGCTGATTGCTCCTGTCCAAATTGGTTTCATAATTATAATTTTATCAATTAATTGTTACTATGAAAATCTATGCCTTTTTTTAAAAAGGCTGAATCTATTACTGGTAGGGCTTTTATTTTAAGGATATATTAATTGATGAGGAAAAAATTCTACAAGAGTATTTATAATCAAAAAGGCCATCTCATTTGAGACAGCCTTTTTGATTCGAAGAATTTTATAATTATCTTTTTAAAACAGTAGTCGTTACATAAGTTTTTCCATTTCCAGCATAAAGTACTGAACATGGTAGTGTTATTGAATTATCACAGGAAGAGAATGTGCCGGTTGTTGTAGATATTTTTGAAATTCCGGAACCATCATCAAAATAAGGCTGAGAAGCAATAGTAGCTTTAAAAGCCGCAGGATTTGTCCAGTCAAAAGTAACTTGTATTCCCGGATTTGAAGCTGGGGCAGTTGGAGGAAATGGCCCCCATCCATTGTCAGAAGTGAAACCAAGATTTATAATATAGGCTGTTGCGGTTGTTGGGCCTGTGGAAACCCAATTTGTTACTGTAGCTGTATATGGGCCTTGAGAGCTCGCTTGTCCGCCATAATAATCTACCGTATTTGTATAATCCCCAGTCATTTGGGCTGCGACAACTTCACAATATTTTCTTAGATAAACAATATAATTATTCTTGATAGGATTAATAGGAACATCGCCACCAGTAATAGAAATTTTTAAAGTATCAATCCTACCAGGCACGGTATAACCAGAAAACATTCCTGAAATAGTTAGCGAATCCAATGCTTTACCAGCTGGAATTACAATACTTGCAGGTGCTGTAAATTGTTGCCCCTGTACTGCACTATTTGAAGTATACGTAAATTGAATAGTCCTGTCTTTGTCTGAAACATTAGTAATTCCAACAGGAATTTTAAAGGTATTATTACTACTTTTTATATAATAAGAAGCTGTAGTATCTGAAGTTCCTAATGTGCTAAACTTAGCAAAAGGAGGAGGGGTAATATCTTTGCCAACCACGAGGTTATTCTTTTTACAGGAAGCCAGGCTCAATAGCGCTAATCCTGCAAAAAGTGTATAAAATAATTTATTCATAATAGTTATTTTTAAATTGTATTATCTTAAAATTTATGGATTTTGATCCGCAGGTGTCATATTGATATTATTATCCAGTTCTCTTTGAGGGATTCTCATTAAGAATCTAGGATCTGCAGGAGAAGTAGTAAATACACCGGGATTATAATTAAGGCCACCATGGTTTCCCGGACCGGTTGGTCGGTTTAAACCCTGGTTTAACCGCTTAATATCTAACAATGCGAATCCTTCACCCCACAATTCGATCCTTCTTTGTAGAAGAATTTCGTTGATCAAATCGTTTCCACTGAAACCAGCAGCGCTATATGCAGGATTCCTGGTTTGAATTAAAGTCTCTAAAACGGTACGTGCCTCTGCATCTTTTCCACCCTGGCGGGCCAATGCTTCTGCTTCAATCAGGTACATTTCAGCCACAGTAATATATTGGTAATCGGCAGCCCATTTATTGGTCGGGTCAGGAACCTGGAATTTTAATTGATTATACTCCGGATTAGAAGTAGTACCGGTACCTGGTGTTTTAAATACAGTCTTTCTAACATCCCCATCCGGTATTTGATCATACAAGTCTTTTGTAATTTTCTTTTGTCCACCTAATGCTGCATAACCACCAGTGCTTATATCAATATGAGAAAAGAAAGAGGCATAAATAGTTGCCTGATCTGCTGTTATAAGCGATCCCCACATACATTCTGAATTACCAATTGTAGAAAAAGAAGTTCTTAAAGGATAAGTAGCAGCATTCATTAAAGTATAACTGGTACGCGCTTTATTTGCATAAGTCGAGGCAGTTGTCCAATCATTCATTACTAAAGCTACGCGTGCTCTAAATGCCTGGATCACACTTAAATCAATATTAACTTTTGAATCACGGGGTTTACCGGTCAACAAAGGTTCTGCTGCTGTTAAATCAGCAATTATCTGGTTATAATCATCCTGAACAGTTCCCCGCGCCTTACCAACCAAAGTATCTTGTAAATAGATTGGTACTCCGGGTTTAGTTTCATTTCCTTTATAAGTCTGCTGGAAATAATTGACAAGATAATAATAAGCATAGGCTCTTAATCCATATGCCTGGCCCTTGATATTATCAATTTGTGCAGAAGTTGCATCTTTTAAACCACCTATATTGTTGATGATTTTATTTGCTTGTTTTATGATATCGTAATAACGATACCAGGTATTATCTGATTGAGCGCCTGTAACAGCGCTTGTCCATGATGTTAAACTATAATCCGCATTGTACCAGCCATATCCTTGCGAATGGACTACCATATCATTTCCCATAAGGTCACACATAAGGTCAGTAGATTTTTGACCATAGTTATCATGCCCGGTACTTGCGCCTATCCCGAAAGCAAATAGCTCTTTATAAATTCCTCCAAGAGCAGCATTTACTGAACTGAACTTGCTAAAAATGGCCTGTTCCGTTGCTGCATTACTTGGCTTAGTCTCCAGGTAATCTTTTTTACAACCTGCAATTGCCAGGAGCAAAACCGGGAGAATGTATATTAATATTTTTTTCATAACAAATTAATTAAGTTGTTGATTATTTTAAATTAGCAGTAAAACCTACACTTACAGTTCGGAAAGGAGTATAAGTAGCATCAGATGTACCATCAAAAGCTCTTTGTGGATCCATTCCTTTATGTGCAGTAAATAAATAAGCATTATCTACATTACAAAATATTTGTAACCCGTCAAGTTTCGCCCGGTTTGCTAAACTTTTAGGCATTGTATAGCTTAGGGTAATGTTCTTAACGTTAAGATAGGAGCCATCAAAAAGAAACCTGGTAGATACTCCATCCTGTCCGGCAATTGCATTTTGCAATCTTGGTATAGTTGTCACATCACCTGGCTTCTGCCACCGGCCTAATATATCAGTACTCCATGCTGTTCCTGCTGAACCGCGATGCATAATACTTGCATAGTTGCCATCGTAGAATAGACCACCATAACTAAAGGTTAATAAGAAAGACAGATCAAAGTTTTTATAGTTGAATGAATTGGTTAATCCACCTGTAACATCAGGCAAGGCAGAGCCTTTATAATAATAGGTACCATTGTTATAAACATTGGTAACCGTTCTTTGACCAGTTGCTTTTCCATTAGCATCTAAAACATCCTGGTAGTACAACGCATCACCATTGGAAGCATCTACCCCGGCATATTCGCGTAACCAGAAGTCATATATACTGTGCCCAACAAGTAATTTTTTAGTACCATTCACTATTCCTTTTTCTTGTTGATTTGGTGGCAGTTTAGTAATCTCATTTTTAAAGTGGGTCAGGTTTAAATCGATTCTCCAATTAAAATTTTTGGTTCTTACAGCATTATAGCCTAACTGCAATTCAACACCATAATTTTTCATCGAACCTATATTTTGCCAAACACTTGCATAACCAGTTGAAACAGGTAAGGGAACATCAAATAGCAGGTTATCGGATACCCTGTTAAACCACTCAAAAGAGCCTTGTAACCTGTTGTTGAATACTGCGAATTCAATTCCTAAATTGGTTGTTTTATTCTTTTCCCAAAGCAGGTCGGGATTAACAGGCCTTGATGGCGGAGTATAAGTGCCATTGCCATTGGCATAATAATAAGACCTGTATGGATAAAATAATCCAATATCCTCATTCCCTTGTTCTCCATAACTGGCCTTTAATTTTAAATCATTAATCCAACTAACATTCTTCAGGAAATTTTCCTGAGAAATTCTCCATCCGGCTCCAGCTGAATAGAAATTACCCCAACGAACTGAGGATGCGAATCTTGAAGATCCATCAGTACGGAAACTTCCGGATAATAAATATTTTTGATCATAACTATAATTCACAGCACCGAAATAACTTTCTATGGTGTGATTATCTTCATAAGATGTTGGTGGTGAAAAGGCTGTTGTACCATTTTGCAATTCAGATTGCCCGGGAAATAAAAATCCAGACATATAACCTGCCTCGTAATTATATTGATACTTGTAATTTTCATGTCCCGCAAGTGCTTTAATATTATGGAGTCCAATATTCTTATTATATGACAGTACTTCATTTGCAGTTAATGATAACTGGCGATCAGCCGCTTTGGTTGACCGTCCTCCATCGCTTAAACCCGGAGTAGGAGCGGCATCTCCATATTGGTTATTTTGATAGGAAGTAATATTATCTGACAAATAGTTTATCCCTAAAGTAGTTTTAAAAGAAAGATCTCTTGAAAACTTAATTTCAGCATAAGTATTAGCATTACCATTAAATATATACCTTGAACGATCATCCAAATTCAAAGAGCCCAACAAATTGGACCTTCCTGCATATGGTCTTGTTCCCATTTGATCAGGAGTACCCCAATCTAATGCATTTTTGCCTGTAGCAGGATCAATTACAAAAGCTCCGGTCGTTAAATCATGTTGATAAACGGGATAAATTGGTCCCATTTGTCTTGTATAATAAAATGGGTTAGTAGTTGCAGTTCCACCACTTGGAAGATCTCTTCTCCTTGCTATTGCACCATCTAAATCAAGTCCGGTTTTTAACCAATTAGTAGCTTCCATATTTACATTCAGACGCAAATTATAACGTTTGTATCCTGAAAAACGAACAATACCATCTTCATTTAAGTAGCTACCGGAAAGATAGTAGTCCATTTTATCGCTTGCACCTGCAACACTAAAGCTGGCATTAGTGCGAGAAGCAGTGCGGTATAATGCATCTGCCCATGATTCGTTCCACAATAAGCTTGCATTAGGATTTAACTTTCCTGTTACGGGGTCAACCAATTGATTTCCCGGTACATTGTAAGCATTATAAACAAGTCCGTTTGGACCGGTAAGAACATTAGATGCACTTACTCCTGCAGCAGCAGCGGTACTTCCGGAGCTAACATATTTATTTTTATACGCTTCCCACATTAATTCATAATAATCTTTAGGCCCTACTTCATCATATTCAGGAATACCACGGCTCATATACCCCTGGCGCAAAGAAGCCGTTACTGAAGGTGTACCTCTTTTTCCTTTTTTAGTAGTTATCATAATAACACCATTAGCTGCACGTGAACCATAAAGTGCTGCAGCCGCTGCATCTTTCAATACAGTTACAGATTCTATATCATCTGTAGAAAGAGCAGAAATGGAACCATCATATGGAACACCATTCAACACATACAACGGAGCACTACTGGCGTTAACAGAACCCACACCACGAATAAGAATGCTTGCACCTGAACCTGGTGCCCCACCGCCATTGGTTGCAATAATACCCGGCACCAATCCTTCCAATGCCTTTGTAACAGAAGTTACCTGTTGCTTTTGAAGCGACTTTGCCGAAATGGTATTTTCCGAACCGGTAAAAGACGTTTTCTTAATGGTTCCGTATGGTACATTTACAACTACTTCTGAAAGTGCTTCAGTAGTTGATCTCATACTTACATTAAAAATAGTTTTAGAACCAATAGACATTTCATAAGCTTCCATACCTACTGAAGAAAACGATAATGTTCTTGCAGAAGATGGAATTGAAAGTGTGAAATTACCTTCAGAATTAGTTATTGTACCTATTTTGGTCCCTTTTACCTGGACAGAGACGTCAGACAAAGATTTGCCGGTTTCGTCAGTAACCTTCCCCGAAATAACTTTGTTTTGTGCAAATACATATACTCCGGTAAATAGAAGTAATGTAAATAGTGTAAGAAATTTTCTCATTAACGTTAAATTTTAGTGAAGCAAATATATGTATCCTCAATGATATAATAAATGGAAGACAATAATTTAATTCTAATTGCTGCTTTTTCCTTAACGCAATTTTAGTGCAAGTTATTATTACTTCTTTTTAACCACATCCAATAATAACACAGGTAACAATATAAGATTGCTTAGTGTAGCAGTAAATAAGGTAATGGAAGTAAGCCAGCCAAGCGATTGCGTACCACCAAAACCGCTGAAACAAAAAATAATAAACCCGGCAATTAATACCATTGATGTATATAAAATACTTAAGCCGGTATGTTTGATCGTCTCTGAAACAGTGGCTTTAATATTAAAATTATTTACAGGAAGTTCCTGGTTATAATTTACCAAAAATCTTATTGTAACATCAATTGCTATACCCAATGCCAGACTGAAAATCAATACTGTTGATGGTTTCAGGCGTACGCCAGCCCAACCCATAATACCTGCAGTTACTACCAAAGGAATTATATTCGGTATTAAGGAGCAAATTAAAATCCGGACAGATTTAAACAAATACAACATACAAAGGGCTATAAATAAAAATGCCCAAAGCAAACTTTCTTTTAATCCATTTATAATAAAAGTACTTCCTTCTAAAAAAGTAATAGTAGATCCGGTAAGGGTGATTTTATATTTTGAAGAATCAAAAAGATGATCAGTTTCTTTTCTGATCCCTGCAAGAATGATTGGAAGTTTTTCTGTTCCTATATCGGCCATATTGATGCTCATGCGTGTACTTTCTCTTGCCGTGTCTATAAAACTGGTTAACAATTTTGAAAGATTATTTTTCCCGGTGCTATCTTTTTGTGGACGCAGGTAATCGCCGACAAATGCGGCGTCAAAGGAATTGGGCAGTGCATAATTAGAGGAATCCCCACCATAAAATCCCTGTTTTACAAATTTAATTCCTTCTGCAATAGAAAGTGGGCGACTCATTTCTCTTTGCGTTTTTATATAAGTTGCAAGTGAATCCATTTTTGCTAAAACTGGCAAGGCTCTTGCTCCAGCCAGTCCGTATCTTTTTTTAGTGTCAATGATTATTTCAAGTGGCATTACTCCATGAAAGTTCTTTTCAAAAAATTTTAAATCGGTATAAATTTTATCTGTCTTTGGTAAATCATCTACAATAAACCCTTCTGTTTTTAATTTAAAAATTCCAATCACTGAAAAAATAATTAAAGCTACCGTTAAAGCATATACGATTTTTTTATGATTAAAAACCCATCGTTCAACCCTTAATAATAAATTAGTAAAAAATTTTACATCCAGATATTTTAATTGCTTTTTGCCGGGAACGGCCATATAGCTTAAAACTCCTGGCAGCAGAATAAAGGAGATCACAAAAATCAACATAATACTTAAACCGGCCACCTCTCCAAACTCTTTTAAAATGGCGCTTTTAGTTAATGCAAAAACGGCTAAACCAATTGCTGCTGTTATATTACAGAAAAGGGTTACAATACCCATCTTACTCACCATATCAATCAAAGACTGTTCTTTATTTCCTGTTTTCTTATAAGTGGAATGATATTTATTTAAAAAGTAAATACAGTTGGGAATTCCAATAACTACTACAAGCGGTGGAATTAAAGCAGTAAGCAAAGTAATTTTATAACCAAGTAATTGAATGAGGGCCACACTCCAAATAACACCAATAATAACAACCAGCAATGATAAAAGTGTGGTTTTTATTGAACGAAACATTAATAATAAGATCAATGCAGAAAGCGCTAGCGAGCCAATAATAAACCATTTCATTTCTTTTGCAATTCTGTCAGCAACTTCAGTACGTATAAGAGGCAATCCGCTGATGTGCGTTTGTATTTTTGTAGCAGCAGAATAATCATCAATCGGGCCGATGATATCGTTAATAACTTTTGTGCGGCCTTTAGAATTGAGGATATCTTTATTAATACGTACCAACATTAAATAAGCATTGGTCTTCGGATTATAGAGTAACGATTTATAAAAAGGAAGTGAATAGAATACGTTCCGGCTACTATCTACCTGTTCCTGTGTTTTTATCTCTGCCCGAAAAACAGGTTTGGCGATTAATTGTTGTGAAACAGTATCTTTAAAAAGATTGATGGCATTGGAAACACTAAGCACATCTTCTACATACTGTACTTTCTTAAGTTCATTATTTAATTTGCGAAAGGCTTCAAAATTTTTAATTTTAAAAAACTGATCTGTTTGTACTCCCACCACCAGAACATTTCCATCATCACCAAATTTTGATTTAAATGAAAGATAATCCTGATATTTAGGATTATCAAGCGGGACTGCTTTTGAAAATTCGTAACTAAGTTTTATTTTACTTGCAAAAAAAGCCATTACGGCCGTTACTACAAATAATAAGATCAAAAGAAGTAACCGGTTTTTTAAAACGAATTTCGCCAGGCGTTTCCACATAATTAATTATAATTTTTTTGCGCAAAGAAAGGAAATAATTTTTTTGCGGGTACATGGCGGATATTGAAAGCGTTTTTTATTGAATGTGCTGAAATCAAAATACCTAATAATCCAATTGCATGCCCAGTCTATCTTTCAATTCCTTTACCAACGGATACTCCTCAATAATTTTTAAATATTGTTGTTTGGTTGATAAATGTTCTTCCCGTAATTCATTTTTTGTGTCATCAGCAACCAGTATTATTTTGTAAGTAAGAAACCGGTTATTAAAATGCGATTGAAGATGAGAGATTAATGCGCCTCTTTCTGCTTCAATAAATTTTTGTTGCATATTATTAGTAGTAACAATTTCAATACAGTTGTTATCAAGAATATTTAGCCCGGCTGATTTAAAATGAGAAACTGCGGGAAGATTTTTATTCTTTACCAATTCTTCAATATATAATCCCCAACCTATATAA
>DATCMY010000567.1:0-3091 GCA_036565505.1 Hanamia sp. | reverse complement strand
GTGGGATAATGCACCTTCTTTATCAGTTCAATATAATGAAATAAGCTTACAACTAAGGAAGCCAACCCCGGCTGAATTGCAAAAAGCAGAACGCATTGTGATGGAAAGTGATTACGAAGGTATGCAGATTAATAGTGAAACATTAAAACAACTGTATGCGCGCGAACAGGTACTGCTTAATGATTTGCCCGATACTTTACAGTTTCCGGTGCAGGCTTTAAAAATAGGTAACGGGATTATTGGAGGGCTGGGCGCAGAAATTTTTGCCGAAACAGGTTTGTGGCTAAAAAGAAATTCACCAGTAAAAAATTATTTTACCATAAGCATGGCAAATGGAAATGCCGGGTACGTTCCTCCTGAGCATGAATTTGAAAATGGAGGCTACGAAACCTGGAGGGGCCGTACAAGTAAATTGCAAAAGGACGCTGAAGCTATTATCAGAACTGAATTATTAAGGTTGGTTAAAAAGAATTAAAACCTGCTGAAGTTGTGTAGTCAAGCCAGAAAACTGTTGCTTGCAAATAATAATATTAGATTTAAGAAAGTATTAATTCAGTATGGCAAAAACAGAAGAGAACTGGTACAGTTTTGATGGTGTTGACAGTGTAGATACACCGGCTTTGATTATTTATCCTGAACGCGTAACAGAAAATATTGAGCGTTTAAAAAAGCTGATACCATCTGTTAGTCTGTTGCGTCCGCATGTAAAAACCAATAAATCTATTGGTGCTACTAGGTTAATGTTGCAGCATGGTATATATAAATTTAAATGTGCCACAATTGCCGAAGCAGAAATGCTTGGCATGTGTATGGCTAAAGATGTTTTGCTGGCATACCAGCCTGTAAAATATAAATTGCAGAGGTTTGTCAAATTAATCAGCACTTATCCTCAAACTAAGTTCTCCTGCCTGGTAGATAATATGGCAACTGCTGAGATGATTGCCGGATATGCACAGGAAAATGAAATAAGCATTGCTGTATATATAGACCTGAATGTGGGCATGAACCGTACCGGTATAAAAGCCGGGCCTGCTTTTAATTTATACATTCAGCTTTTATCAATGCCTGGTATTGAATTAATGGGATTTCATGCTTACGATGGGCATATCCGAGACGAGGACATAAATCAAAGAACCGAACATTGCAGGATAGATTTTGAATCTGTTGAAGATTTGCGTCAAAAAATACAACAATATGGTTATGCTTATCCATTGCTTATAGCCGGCGGGTCTCCAACATGTGTTTTACATTCAAAACGGTTAAATGTTGAATGCAGCCCCGGTACATTTATTTTTTGGGATAAAGGTTATCATGATACCATTCCCGATCAGGATTTTCTGTTTGCCGCACTGGTACTTAGCCGGATTGTTTCCATGCCCGATGAAGCTAAAATTTGTATTGATTTGGGTTATAAGGCGATATCATCAGAAAATGATCTTCAAAAAAGAGTATACTTTTTAAATGCCCCGCAATTGAAACCCTTTAGCCACAGCGAAGAACACATGGTTATTGAAGTTGGCAAGGGGCATAGTTATAAAATCGGGGATATATTCTATGCGGTTCCTATACATATTTGCCCAACCGTGGCTATGTACGACAAAGCTTATACCGTTCGCAACAACACCCTTGATGCAATATGGCTTATCACTTCCAGGGGGCGTGAAATAAATATTTAATGTTGTATTCAATGAGTTAACATTAAATTGATCGATAAATTATAAACCCTAAAATGCGAGGATATTTAAAAAATATAGAGAAGGAATTTAAGGGGAAGCTATATTACGATCTGTCTTTTTCACATCAAACACAACTGATGGCTTATTCTACTGATGCCTCAGTGTACCAGGAAAAACCATTAGCCGTTGCTCTCCCGAAAGACGCCGGTGATATTAAATTACTGATTGATTTTGCTGCAACAAATAAGCTAACGTTAATTCCGCGCGCCGCGGGTACATCCCTTGCCGGCCAGGTTGTGGGCAGCGGTATTGTTGTGGATATTTCAAAGTATTTTAATAAGATACTTGAAGTTAACGCTGCCGAAAGATGGGTAAGAGTTCAACCGGGAGTTATAAGGGATGACCTGAATTTTTACCTGCGTCCTTTTGGATTAATGTTCGGGCCCGAAACCTCGACAGCTAACCGTGCTATGATAGGTGGTATGGTGGGTAACAACTCGTGCGGCTTGCACAGTATTGTTTGGGGGGCCGTAAGGGATCATTTGCTGGAGTCTAAAGTTATTCTAAGCGATGGCTCGGATGCATTGTTTAAGCAGGAAGCGTTGACCATAACTGATGGAAATTGCTTTAAGGGGAATATTTATAATTCTTTGTTTCAGTTGTTAGCTAACGAAGATAACCAACAACTTATAACGAATAATTTTCCAAAAACTACGGTTGTGCGCCGTAATTCAGGATACGCATTAGATGCGTTACTTGCCATGCAGCCATTTAATAAAACCGGGGCAGAATTTAATTTATCCAGCTTATTAGCAGGCTCGGAAGGTACACTGGCATTTATTACTGAGGTTAAACTTAACCTATTGCCATTGCCGCCAAAAGAAACAGCCGTTGTATGTGTTCATTGCAAATCAGTTAATGAAGCTTTAAAAGCTAATATCGCCGTTTTACAGCATAAGCCTTTTGCCTCAGAGTTGGTGGATAAATACATAATGGATTTTACCATCAATCACCCCGAATATCAAAGAAACAGGTTTTTTATTGAAGGAGATCCCAAAGCTATTTTGATGGTAGAATTCGCAGCCGAAACTGTTGAGGATGTTGAAGCAAAGGTTCAGGCTTTAATACTTGACTTGCAGCAAAAAGGCTTCGGCTATAGTTTCCCGGTTTTATATAACGATCAGTGTAAATATGCCTGGGACATCAGGAAAGCCGGGTTGGGCTTATTGCGTAACCTGCGAGGAGATAGCCAGCCGGTTAATTTAATTGAAGATTGCGCTGTTGCCCCCGAGGAATTGCCTGATTATATCAACGACCTTCAGCCGGTTTTGGATAAATATGGCGTAAAAGCATCCTATTATGCTCATGCTGGGGCAGGGGAGTTACATGTCGAACCTATTATTAACCTGAAAAGT
>DATCMY010000566.1:0-3085 GCA_036565505.1 Hanamia sp. | reverse complement strand
GTCCAGGCCTGTGCACATGTACCTTCCCAATAAGAACCGATTAATCCAACCGGCACTTTTAATTTTTCATAAATATTCCTTCCAAAAATATATCCTATAACGCTGAACTTCGCAGCAGAAACTGAATCACAGATTTTCCATTCCCCTTTGCAATCACTTTGAGGATATTTGTCATACGACTGATTTACCTGAAAAAAACGAATTTCTGTGTTGGCAGAAGTTTTAAGGGCATTATTCGCATCAGTAACTCCCCAATGAAAATTAAATTCCATATTAGACTGCCCGGAACACAACCATACTTCTCCAATAAGAATATCTTTTATAATAATTTTCTGTTTACCACATAAAAATTGAATTGTAAAAGGCCCTCCGGATTTTGGTGTTCTTACAGAAGTCTCCCACGTACATTCGGCACCTATAAGCACTGATACAGTATCGGCAAGATCCCAACTACAAATAATTGCCACCTTGAAAGAACCCGGGCCCCATCCCCACAACTTCACTTTTGCCGATTGTTGTAACACAGCATGATTACTGATAATAGATGGCAACCGCAAAGGTATTTGCGCATGAACTTTAAAAGTAATAAAGAACAATAGGAATACTAATACATTTTTCATGGCAGAAACTGTATTTTGATTTTTATTATCAGAATTATTGCGCATCCAACCACAGTTTATATTGTTTATACAACCTTACCGATTCCTGGTTTGAATTTCCTGAATAGGCTGTTAATCCGGGTTTGTTCATTTGTCAGACATATTGGTAACATAATATCCAACCCTAACATCTCGCAAAAATGGATATACATGTAGATTCATTTTTAATTATTTCTCCGGAGTAATTTTTACCAGGGTTACTCCATGATAAGCAACATCCGTTGTAAATTTATTTTCGAAAACACCCAAATCTTTTTGCCTCCATAAATCACGTACTTTGAATTTTCCTTTTAAATTCAAATCTGAAAAATGTAAAGACATTTTGTATTTATCTCTTTGCACTTTTTCACTTTCGTTTTTATTCCAAAGAATATAATATGGGTCTGCATTGAAAAACCCTACTGCTATTGAACCGTCATCCAAATATTTGTACCATATTTGTCCATTATCGGTTAAAATTTTCTTCGAAGGAAAAACCAGGGGATCCTGGTCAACCGCTATAACTTCATCATTTGTTAATAAATTCAAAGTAAATGAATCCATCTTGGCCATATCGCAACCAATCAGCAAAGGAGCAGACTGTAAGCACCAAAGACTCACATGGGAATATTGTTCATCGGCAGTCAGATATGAATCATGTACTTTTTTACCCCAACCTAGTCCCAATTTCCCAACTACGAGCATATCTGGATCATTGTAATTACCAGGTTTTATCACGGGCGCGCAAACATCCTGGAAGAATCCAATACTTGAAACAATATTCCATTGGTCTGTAATATCTCTTGTAGTGCGCCATTGATTCCCACCAACTTTCTGTCCCCAATTCCAAACATTGGGGGCACCGAATCCAATGCAATACACTATGTCCCGATGCACACTATCCAAAGCCTTTCGCATTAAGGCATAAGGTTTTTTGATTAATTCTTCGGTTGGAAAGGGGACAATTTGTGAATAGTAACAATAATCATATTTCAAATAATCCACACCCCACCCTGCCCAGGTTTTTGCATCTATCTCTTCATGGTGATAACTTCCCAAATGGCCTCCGCAAGTCTTGGTACCGGGTGAAGAATATATTCCAAATTTTAAGCCCTTGGAATGAACATAATCGCACAACCTTTTGAAGTCGGGAAACTTTTGATTACCCGGCAATTGTCCGTCTGGATCACGTTCTTTTGCTTCCCAACCATCGTCAATATTAATGTAGCACCACCCATGATTACTGAGATTTTTACTCATATAATCAGCTGCCTCCTTTACTTTTTGCTCATTTATCTCCAAGCCCCAGCAGTTCCAGCTATTCCAGCCCATTGGTGGTGTAAGTGAAATGTTTTTCCCTACTTCAATCCGAAGGATACGAATACTATATCCCATTTCGTTTTCAGCTTTTAAAATAACATTATAGGTGCCTGCCCTGTTTACGGATCCGGTAATGATACCCCTTTTTTTGTCCAGGATCAACCCATTTGGTAAATGAATCGAAGAAAAGAATATTGGTTTCTTTCCAGTCGTAGGAATTTTAAATAAAACGGGACTTTGAGGGTGAACCCCCAACACTTTTGCTCCGTTTATTTTTGGTTTATCGGAGACTTTCGGCGTTAAAATATATTTTGAAATTTCCAATTTTTTGGGCATTACAGGTTCAGGAATTACCATTCCAGATGTTACAAATTTTGCATCAAGCCAATCTGCATGATCATACATAATGCCGTCACCTCCCTCTACAACCAGCAATGCTAATTTTTGTACACCATTTAAATTAACTTTGAATGGAACAGCCTGCATTCCCTTATGAAGGATACCACTTGCCCAAATAAGTTTTTTATCAGCAATCAAACGGAATTCCATATTCCCGGCAAAGTCATTGTTATCATCTGCGCCTACTAATCCGGAAAAGGAGATTGCCATTCCTCCAAGATTTACCAAAAACCGGCTCACAGAATGTGTACCGACTCCCTGCTGATATTTTATACCAGCCACTTGCAAAGTTGCACCCAATACAGATTTATTGACTTGAGGAGAACCCCAATCCTGAAGCATTCGGCTTAAATCTAAATCATTTAGCCAAACAGTTTTAGTAAAAGAAGTTAAGGGCAAAAAAGTGATATATAATAATAACAATTTTCTCATCGTTTTTAATCGTTCTTTTCTATACTGAATATTTTGGTTTTGTTTTTTATCTTAGGATGATTTTAATTCTTATTTATAAAAATCCCAGTTGTATTACCATTTTAATAGATAACTTTTTTTATTCTTATTCTTTGGAATTTTCCAAAAGTCTCTTTTACAACACAAGTTCTTTCCTATTACTTACCAGGATAAAATATAAATTAATTGCTTAAGATTATCAACTTTGCTATTCTGGTTATTAGCATCGGCAATCATAAAAACAATACAATAAATACAATAGCCCAGCATATTTTTAC
>DATCMY010000565.1:0-1707 GCA_036565505.1 Hanamia sp. | reverse complement strand
GGCATATAGTAATACTCTCGATTTCAATGCCAGGGCAGCACCTTTGGTTGCACGCCCATCATTATCCCCGCTTTCAACAACTGGTAACATGGTGGCAGCAGAGTCTAAATCACTCACAATAAATTTTATACAATCAGCATAAGAACTTTGCGCTATATTAAATGAATCATTTAAACCGTAAACATTTGTAATGAGAGGCACACCAGCATAATAATTAGTTAATCTAAAATAGAAGTAAGCCCTTAGAAAATGAACCTCGCCAAGCATTCTATCTTTTAAAGATACCCCACCTATTTTAGAGGTATCAAACGAGGAATTTGCAATATTTTCAAGAGCTACATTGCAATGCCTGATTGCTCTATATGAGGCACTCCAACTTCCATACTCTCCATCATCCTGGGTTATTATCATATTATTAAAATTAAGTCCATCTGCATCGCGGCTTCTTGATTCATCCACATTACCAGCATTCATTGCAAGTCCTGCTGGTATTTCATTATATATACCATTAATGAAAGTTGCGGTCAATGCAGGATCACCCCATTCATCAGAACTTGAGAATTCGGTTAGCGACTTTTTATTAAGGAATTCTTTATTGCATGAAGTCATTATTGCTGCCAATAAAAATAACATACAAATGTTTATTAAATTTTTCATTTCATTAAATTTTAAAACGTTACTGTTAAGCCGAAAGTATATGTTTTGTTAAGTGGATAAACCTGACTGTTAACCCAAATAGAACCATTGGCAGTATTTGGAGACTCAGGATCAAAATCCTTTAAGCCAGTCAGTGTTAAAAGATTTAATCCACTAGCATACACTCTAAATGCATCTATTCCAAATCTATTAATGAATTTTCCTGGTAAATCATAACCAAGCTCAATGTTTTTAAGTCTCATGTAATCACTGTTTCTAACCCAATAAGTGTTATTAGGCCATCCATCTGCCATCCAATATTCAGAAGTACGGTTCCAGGCTCGAGGTTTTTGGGCATCAATATTATCGGCAGTCCAGCGACCCACAACATTATCCATTCTAAAATTACCAGCCTCCCCGGAAAATTCTGTATAAGCTCTTTCAGCTCCGGCAGCCCCTTGTACAAGGACAGATAAATCAATATTCTTATACGCGAGGTTAATACTAAGACCACCCGTAAAAGTTGGAATGTCAGTTTTATTATCTCTAATCCTATCTAAACCATCAATTTTGCCATCGTCATTAACATCTTTAAATATGATATCTCCAGGTTGAGCGCCGCCCCAATGAGGATATTTATCAACTGCTGCTTGATCTCTAAATATGCCTATTGCCTGATAATATAAGTGAGCGTTCATCGGATTACCAGTAGTTTTTTGATAATCAGGAATACCAGGCGTTTCATCCCAGTTTAAAATTTTGTTCTGAGCATAAGAACCATTAACGGAGACTGAATATATAAATTCACCTATTTTGTTATGATATCCCACTTGATATTCGAAACCGCGGTTGGATACCTTTGCAAAATTTTGTTGAGGTAAACTTAAACCTGCTGAACCAGGGACAGACGCATTTTTCCACCATAAAATATTAGAACGGACATTATAAAAGTAATCTGCAGATAAGCTAAGCTTGTTATCCAACATTTGTGCATCAAATCCAATATTTGATTGGTTTGCAACCTCCCAGGTAATGTTCGGATTTGGTGTACGAACCTGACTGGTAGTATTC
>DATCMY010000564.1:0-26152 GCA_036565505.1 Hanamia sp. | reverse complement strand
GGCGTTTAATGCACAAATTCAATTTATTTCAAGCATAAAATGGGTATAAAAAACAGAATTTTTGAAAACGTACAATTTTTGTGGATAAACCGAAGATTTTTGAAAAAAATAATCCATCTTTAATAGACTGAATAGTTACATAAAATCAAAGTGAATTGAAACTCAAAAAATAAATATAAATAAATTGTGTTTCTTTCATTTTTTTCGTCTTTTCAGTCTTATAGCAAGTTATCATTCACCATCTCAAAAAATAAATTTGGCTATTTAAGGGGTATAATTTGGCTATTTATTTCTACCTTTACCAACGAAGATTTTATATATATCCAATACCCAAATTCATCGCTCTATATAATGAGCTGTCACAATAAATGATCAGCAAAGCAAAATCCAAAAGGTCAGTTCTCCCTTACAATATAGTTTTATTCATTTTATTCAATTAAGTCGGAATATTATTAAATTTATCTATGAAAACAATCCATGATTACAGAAAAATACTTTCACTACATATTTAAGGTATCCCCATTACCCAGTCTTTTGTTATTACCCGATGCTCCAAATTTTACAATAGCAGAAGTAAATAATGCTTATTTAAATTTTTCCGGCAACAAAGAGCCGGAATTGATTGGCAAGAATATTTTTGAAGTATTTCCAAAAAATCACGAAGAAAAAAATACCGGAGGCAATATTAATTTACGCCAGTCATTACTCGCTGTAATAAGCACTGGCACTACACAAAAAATGACTGCCTGGAAATATGATTTTCCCCTTAGAGATGTCGAAAAAAAAGAAACGAGGTACGTAGATATTGAAAACGTTCCTGTATTGGATGAAAATAAAAAAGTAATCTGCATCATTCAAACAATGCAGGTTATAAATGCGCCCATTTTGCCTCAACAAAAGCAACGGGAATCAGAAAAAAAATACAAGTATCTTTTTGAAAATAATCCTTCCCCGATGTTTATCTGGGATTTTGAAACTTTGCAAATAATAGATTGCAATGAAGAGGCCTTGCTGAAATATGGATATATAAGAGAGGAATTTTTACAGTTAACATTAAGGGATATACGCCCCGAAGAAGATATTCCATTAATAAATAAAGCTACAAAAGACGAAGCCTCTTATAGTAAAATTCATAAAAAAATATGGAGGCACAAGAAGAAAAATGGAGAAATAATTTTTATGGAATTAAGTGGCCATTTAATTGACTACAACGGAAGACGCAGTTCTTTTGTACAGTTGAATGATGTGACTGAAAAACTAAAGGCTGAAAGGGAGCTTAAAGAATCTGAAGAACTTTATAAATTACTGTTTTATAAGAGCCCGATGTCAAAATGGATTTATGAACTTGATACCCTTCAAATATTGGAAGTTAATGAAACGGCCATTGCTCATTACGGATATAGCAGGGAGGAGTTTTTAAGTATGACCATCAATGATATAAAACCGAAAGAAGATTTGCCTAAAATGCAGGGTATACGTGAAAGTATTAAAACCCAGGAAGGCCTGATTCATTTTGGAATTTTTACTCAACTAAAAAAAGATAAGAGCCGGATTAAAGTTGAGGTTTCAGGTAACAAATTTTCCTATATGAACAGGGATTGCATGATGGTAGTGTGTAAAGATGTTACTGAAAGAGAAAAAGCCTTACACCAACTTCAAGACAATGAGGCAAAACTTCTTTCCGCTCAAAAAATAGCCAAATTAGGCTATTGGCAATTACTGCCAGACCTTGTCAATTTATATTGGTCTGCCGAAGTTTACAATATCTGGGGAGTAAATGAAGAAACATTTATCCTCAGTCGCGAATCGTTTCTTAAAACCATACACCCGGATGATATTGAGGCATTTAATAAAGAAATTAACACCGTATTTGCCACTGAAAAAGAACATGACATTGAACACAGAATCATATTGCCGGATGGATCTGTAAAATGGGTGCATGAAAAAGGAAAATTGCTTAAAGATGAGAATGGAATACTAATTATTTTTGAAGGAACTGTTCAGGATATTACCGCGGAGAAACTTCTGGCAATATCCCTGGAAGAAAGTAACAAAAGATATAATTATGTTACCAAAGCCACATCTGACGCTATATGGGATTGGGATTTAGTTACCGATCAACTTTATTTGGGAGAAGGATTTCAAACCATTTTCGGATACAAATCAGGCTTGCAGCCCGATAGCAAATCATGGACAGACCATATTCATCCCGAAGATTATGACAGCGTAATTAATGAAGAAAAGAAATTATTAAATAGTACTCAATTAAATAGCCTTAATGAATACCGTTTTCAAAAAGCGGACAATAGCTATGCTTATGTCTTAGACAGAGGCATTATTATACGGGATAAAAATGGTAAAGCTGTAAGAATGGTGGGCGCCATGCAGGATATCACCAAACGAAAAGAGGAAGAACAACGCCTGAAATTATTAGAATCGGTGATCACCAATACTACCGATGCAGTACTCATTACAGAAGCTGAACCTTTTGATGAACCAGGCCAAAGAATTGTTTATGTAAACGAAGCATTTACTGTAATGACAGGATATACCGCCGATGAGGTTATAGGTAAAACGCCCCGCATATTACAGGGTCCTAAAAGCGATAGAAATGAATTGAAACGGCTTAAAAAGGCAATGAAGAACTGGCAACCTTGTGAAATTACAACCATCAATTACAAGAAAAATGGCGAAGAATTCTGGATCAATTTTTCAGTGAGTCCGGTTGCCGATGAAAAGGGATGGTTTACTCATTGGATTGCCATAGAAAAGGATGTAACGCAAAGAAAGAATGAGGAATTGCAAAAAGCCTTGATGGCAGAAATAAGTATTTTATTCAATAGGAATGGGCCACTTCAGGACATACTTCAGCAAGTGTTGGAAAAGTTACTAACCTTTGGTAACTTTTATTTAGCCGAAGCCTGGCTTATTGGATCAGATCAAAATAAAATTAATCTTATAGCCAAACTGCCACAGGAAGAAGAATTCAACGAATTTTATAAGGATAGTGCTGAAGTAAAAAGCTTCGTAATAGGAGAAGGGTTGCCAGGTATAACCTGGAAAAACAAAACAGCACAGTTATGGAGAAATATTGATAAAAACCAAAATTTTGCCGGACAAAAAACTGCAATAAACCAAGGCTTACAAACAGCATATAGCTTACCATTAATTTATAATGATCAATTGATTGGCGTTTTGGTTTTAGGACTTAACAGGGATGAAGAAACACTGGAAAATATTATTCCAATGTATGAGAGTTTTGGGCCACAACTAAGTGCCGAAATAAAACGAAAACAATTAGAGGAACAACTTAACCGGATATTTGATTTTGCACCTGATGTTATTTGCATAGCCGGTACCGATGGGCATTTCAAAAAAATCAATCCAGCAGCCTGCGACTTGTTGGAATATACAGAGGAGGAGCTTCTGGCTTCCCCATTTACCAAATTTGTTCACCCGGATGATAAAGAGAAAACAACTTATGAAATACAACATTTAAGAACCCGAAGTCCAACCTCCTATTTTGAAAATCGCTATATCACCAAATCAGGTAAAATCAAATGGTTTGCATGGACATCAACTCCATCGCCGGAAGAAGGGCTCATATTTGCTGTAGCCAAAGACATTACTGAGAAAAAATACCTGGAAGTACTTTTAAATAAATCCAATAAACTTGCAGCTATAGGAAGCTGGGAAATTGATGTCGTTAAAGGTTCTGTTTACTGGTCGGATATAACCAAAGAAATTCGTGAAGCTGATCCTGATTTTGATCCCGATTTATCAACCGGCATGAACTACTTTAAAGAAGGCAATAGCAGGGAAACCATTTTTAAAATAGTTCAGGAATGTATTGAAAACGGCACACCCTGGGATGAGGAATTGCAGATCGTAACTCAAAAAGGGAATTTAAAATGGATAAGAACTATTGGCGAAGCGGAAATCGTGAATGGTAAATGTATTAAAGTATACGGCAGTTTTCAGGATATTGATGAACGTAAAAAAGCAGAAAAAGACATTCTTCTGAGCAATGAACGTTATACCATCGTATCCAGAGCGACCAACGATTCAATCTGGGATTGGGATTTACTTAAAAATGAAGTGGTAAGGCCTGATAAAACTTTGGAAAATCTACTAGGTCATCAGGATATTAGCCCCCAGGAAGTGGATGACTTTTGGAAAATTCATGTACATCCCGAAGACTGGAAAAGAATAACAGAACAACGTAACATACTATTTAGGAATCCCATGGAAAACTATTGGGAAGACGAATATCGCTTTTTAAAAAATGATGGACAGTTTGCCTACATTTATGACAGGGGATATATCATCAGGGATGAAAATGGCAAAGCCATAAGAATGATTGGAGCCTCGCGCGATATTACCAAATTGAAGGAAAGCGAAGTACAATTAAAAGTCCTGAATGAACAATTACAGAAGCGAGCCAAAGAACTGGCTGTTTCTAATGCCGAATTGGAACAGTTTGCTTATATAGCCTCACATGATTTGCAGGAACCATTGAGAATGGTAACCAGTTTTCTAACACAAATAGAAAAAAAATATGGAAATATAATTGATGATAAAGGCAAGCAGTATATTCATTTTGCCGTAGATGGTGCTAAAAGAATGCGGCAAATTATTCTTGACTTACTTGAATTTTCAAGAATAGGAAGGGCAGAAGATCGGCAGGAAGAGGTAGATCTTAATGAATTGATAAATGAAATAATTTCACTTCATAGAAAACAAATTCAGGAAAAAAAAGCGGTAATAAAATTCAGGAAACTACCAACTTTGAAAACGTTCAAAACACCAATGAGACAAGTTTTTCAAAACTTAATAAGTAACAGTTTGAAATACAATATAAGTAAGGCCGGGATCGTTCCTGAAATTACCATTACTGCAAAATCCACAAAAAGTCATTGGCTTTTTTCCGTTAAAGATAATGGCATAGGAATTGACCCACAGTATTTTGAAAAGATTTTCATTATATTCCAAAGGCTCCATAACAAAGATGAATTTTCAGGAACCGGCATGGGCCTGGCAATTACCAAAAAAATTATTGAAAACATGGGTGGAAAAATCTGGGTAGAATCAGAAGAAGGCAAAGGAAGTACCTTTTATTTTACCATTGAAAAAAACATTAATACAGCAATATGAAACCGATTCACATCTTATTGGTAGAAGATAACGAGGGAGATATAATCCTTACTACAGAAGCTTTTGAAGAAGGTAAAATTGCCAATATTATCAGCGTAGTAAGAGACGGAAATGAAGCCATTGATTTTTTAAACAAAACCGGAAAATATAAAAAAGTCAAATTCCCCGACCTGGTTTTGCTGGACGTAAACCTTCCAAGGAAAAACGGCCAGCAGGTATTACGATACATCAAAGGAAATGACCAATTAAAACAGTTGCCGGTCATCATGCTAACCACTTCTTCTTCCGAAAAAGATATTTTGGAATCTTATAAGAACTATGCCAATTGTTATATTACCAAACCTGTAGATGTAGATACATTTTTGGATGTTATTTCCAAAATAGAAAATTTCTGGATTTCAATAGTGAAATTACCTTTTAATACAAATTCCTGATGATTATAAAAGATAAAAACTCTTTCAACATATTAGTTATAGAAGATAATGCAGGTGATTTTACCCTTATCAATGATTACCTCGAAGAACAAATGTCTATTCCCAAAATTACCCGGGTTATTAATTTTAAGGAAGCTAAATCCATTCTCACTAAACAGGAAACCAATTATGATGTTATTCTCCTGGACCTGTCATTACCAGATAAGAATGGAGAAACATTAATTGAAGAAATTATCTTATTAAGTAGAGGATGCCCGGTGATAGTTTTAACCGGCTATGCGGATATTGAATTCAGTATTAAATCTCTCTCCCTTGGGGTAGCTGATTATTTATTAAAAGATGATATTAATGCCACCTCTTTGTACAAGAGTATTATTTATTGTATCGAGAGAAAAAAAAGAATACTTCAACTTAAAGAGTCTGAAAAAAGATATAGCGACCTTTTTCGTTTAAATCCACAACCCATGTGGGTTTATGACCCCGAAACCCTAAAATTTGTACAAGTAAATAAAGCCGCAATAGATCACTACGGATACTCCGAAGAAGAGTTTCTAAGTATGACCATTATGGAGATAAGTCCTGAGGAAGATATTAATAAACTAAAAAAAATTCTTTCCCAACAGGGGGCAGACAATAAGATAAATTACCAGGGAAAATTCAGGCATTATAAAAAATCAAAAGAATTAATAGAAGTCGATATTTACAGCAATTTTGTAATGCTCAATAACAAACAAAAAAATTTGGTAATTGCCATTGATGTTACAGAAAAAAATCTTGTTGAGCATCAGATTACCAGGGCCATCATAAAAACACAGGAAGATGAACGATATGAAATTGGTGCTGAATTGCATGATAATGTATGCCAGATACTGGCCACCAGCCATATAAGCCTTGGAATGCTAAAAGAATCATTGAATCCGTCCGCTGTGAAATTGTTCAATCAATGCAGAGAATATATTGACCTTGCTACAGAAGAAATACGCAATCTTTCGCACCGTCTGGCTCCTGCATTTTTCAATGATTCAACTCTGGAAGAAGCTTTTGAAATATTGCTAAGTACTTTTAATATAGAAGATAAATATAAAATCACTTTGTATTTTGACGAAGCCATTGAAAAATCAAAGATTGACAGGGAACTTCAATTAAATCTTTACAGGATATTGCAAGAGCAATTACGGAATATTTTAAAATACGCAAAAGGGACTGAAGTTGAAGTGGATGTAGTCATTAATATGGATAAACTAAAAATGCGGATATCAGATAATGGAGTTGGTTTTGATATTCATACAGCAAAGTGTGGCATAGGCCTGGCCAATATGAAAAGGCGGGTTGAATTATTTTCTGGCAAATTCGAAATAAATGCATCCCCACTCAACGGTTGTGAAATAGTGATAGAAATTCCTTTGCAAATAGATAATGAATTAAACAAACCCATATATTTATTTCAATAAAAATAAGTTTTACATTCCAGGAAAATAAATCTGTTTCCATCTTTATTTTCGATTTTTCTTACTGCTGATTGACAAGGCTGAATGCCTGGGTTAACAACAAAACGATTGATATTGGGATCGCATTTTTTCAAGAAATAAAACTAATTTTTTACCCAATAAAATGTTTTACTAAACATTCCTTTTCTGGCAATCAATTTTAGTTTCCCGGCTTCTAAAACTGCTTCGCATTTAGCTGATTTGTTTTCTTTTGGATTTTGAATTATTCCTTTCCATTTACTTCCATCAAATGCCAAATCCTTTAATATTAACATGTTCGTTCCTTCTACCATGCCTACAAATTGGTTACCCGCTTTTGTAATAACAACTATTTTTTCTGTGGCCGTTTTCCATTTGCCTGAAAAATTATCTGTTGCTTTTTGTGAAAAAGCTGAAACGGTAAAAATCGCAAGTAGAAGGCTTAAAATCATTTTCATTTTTCAAATATTTATTACAAAAGTAGATTGGCGATATTTATCGGTATTATTTAATTGGCCTAGGCATTCCAATTAAAAAGTAAAAAATGCATCACTAAGTTCAGGCTTTTTTCATCCTCTTTCTACTACCTTCTATGTTAGGCAACAAACCTGTTAATATGCCTATTAATGGAAGAAAAGAACACAGATGAAACACATGCAGAATACTGGTTTTATCGGCAAGGTTCCCTAACAATGCAGAGCCAATGCCACCCATACCAAACGCAAATCCAAAAAATAATCCTGCGACCAAACCCACTTTGCCGGGAATCAATTCCTGCGCATAAACTAATATCGCAGAGAAGGCAGAAGCCAGGATAATTCCGATAGGAACAATTAAAACACCAGTCCAGAATAGATTGGCATAAGGCAGTAACAGTGCAAATGGCGCGGTACCTAAAATGGAAAACCAGATTACATATTTACGGCCTACCCTATCTCCTACCGGGCCGCCAATTAAAGTGCCCGCGGCAATTGAAAACAGGAATACAAATAAATAGATCTGCGAACTTTGAATAGAAACATGAAATTTATTGATAAGATAAAAAGTAAAGTAGCTCGTAAAACTGGCCATGTAAAAATATTTCGAAAAAATAAGTATCAATAAAATGACAACAGAAAAAGCGACTTTACGTTTTGAAAAAGTAGTTGTTAAACCCGCTGCTTTATGTTTTTGTTTTGCTTTAATTCTTACCATATGCATTTTGTACCAGTTACCCACTTTCGTTAAAATAAAAATAGCCAATAGAGCAATAAGCGAAAACCAGATGATACTAAATTGCCCATGAGGTACAATGATCCAGGCTGCGAGCAATGGCCCGATAGAACTGCCCGTATTACCCCCCAATTGAAAAATGGATTGGGCCAATCCCGGCTGCACTCCTGCTGCCGCATGTGCCATTCTTGATGATTCAGGATGAAAAATAGAAGAACCAATACCAACCATTGCCACTGAAAGTAATATCAGGTGGAAGTTGGTAGACAAAGATAAAATCACCAACCCTGTTAAGGTAAAGCTCATACCAATTGCAAGCGAATAAGGTTGTGGTTTTTTATCGGTGTACATGCCTACAAAAGGCTGTAGAAGCGAAGCAGCTAATTGAAAAGTAAGTGTAATTAATCCTATTTGAGAAAAAGATAAATGGTAACTATTTTTTATGATCGGATAAATAGCCGGAATTAAAGATTGTATTGTATCGTTTAATAAATGCGAAAAACTAATCGCAAATAAAATCGGGTAAACTGTTTTTTCAATCTTGTTTTCTAAAGTTAAAGTAGTGCTCATTTTCAAATTTACAGGACGCAAAATTAGGTAATACCAATTGGATTTGCATTTAGTACCAACCGGTATTTACAAAAAGTAACCACTCAATAACAATTAGTAAATTTCATCCAACACTATTTGACCTAAAATGAAAATCAGTTGGGTATAGCCTGTAGCTAAATAGAAATGAACACAAGCAAATTTTTTGGTATAAAAAATGCAATATATAAATGAGGTTGGTTTTTTATAATAAAAGATATGTCTGCTTTTCCATTTTAAAGTGAGAGGGAAGCCATTTCATTTAAAAAAATTTCCGTAGCACAATGGAAGATAAGTAAAGACTAAAGTAATTTTAATTTTATACATAAAGAGTAGTAAAATCTATTAGCTTTAAAAGCAAATTTTTGAATTTTTAAACCTCTGGCAAATGCAAAAATGTATTTTAATTTATGATGATGATGTGGGTATATTAGAGGTATGCAAAATAATATTACATAACAAAAATTATCGGGTAGAAACTCTAAGCAATTGCGAAAATATCATTGCTGATATTGATCTACTCAAACCGGATATTATATTAATGGATCTCTGGATACCAAAAATTGGTGGCGAAAATGCCATAAGTAATATGCATAATAATAAATTTACCAAACACATTCCTGTTATCCTTTTTTCTGCAAATGATGAAATTGAGAAAATAAGTGAAAGGATCAATGCAAATGGATATTTGAAAAAACCATTTGATATTTCTACTTTTATGCAAACAATTGAAAAACTGATTTTATAAAAATCTCCGGATAATATAATTCTAAAAAAATAAAATCAATTGATAAAATAGCTAAGTTCTTTGTTGCATTCACCTTACCTTAAAGTATAAGCCTGTGCAATAGAAATTCTTTTATTATTTTGTACTTTTAAAATTACTCAGTTCACATTGCAACTTCCATCTTACTTTATGAAACATATGGAACAACTTGTAAGAAATTTATTTTGTTTCAAACTTCCTACAGTAAATCTATCATCAATATGAAACCTGGTAAATTATTATGGGCAGATGATTTGAGGGCTTTTGCTACAATAGGAGTCATCATACTTCATGTAGCTTCTACCATTTCACTTGAATACCCGGCAATTCCAAAAACATACTTTTTTACCAGTATATTTATTGATTCTTCTGTACGTTGGTGCGTGCCTGTTTTTATTATGCTGAGCGGTTCATTCGCTCTGGAACACTATGATGGCAGAATGAAAAACTTTTTCACCAAAATGTTTTATAGAATCATATTACCCTTTCTTTTCTGGAGCACAGTCTATCTTTTCTTTTTTTCATGGAGTGACCTAACCGATCCCAATAAAACGGTCGGTCAATTATTTTCCTTTATTGGTCTGCAGTTTTTAAATGGCACAGCATCCCATCTTTGGTTTGTATATATTATTGTGAGCCTGTATCTTACTTTTCCATTTATCTCAAAGTGGACAAAAGTTGCCGTGGAAAAAGAATATATTTATTTTCTTGCGCTATGGGTCATTTTCCTGTTCGTCGGCCCTTACCTTTCCGATTCCGACACAAGCTTCGATTTTAGTTTTTTCAGTGGTTATTTAGGATATATCATCATGGGTAATTTCCTTTTTAAAACCAACAGAAAAATCAACGGGTTATTATTGATTACTTTTTTCCTGACAGGATTTTTATATACAGCCATTCGCACTTATTTTATTTCAATACAAGGAAATGAAATTGATGAAGCCTTCATGGATAACCTTTCGATCAATGTAGCTCTGATGTCTTTTGGCGTGTACCTATTTTTTAAAAACAAGCAGTACTTTATTCATCCAATCTGGCGAAGGCTAATCGATATAATTTGTGTGAATAGCTATGGCATTTATTTATCACACCTGCTTATCCTCAATATTTTTTTGTGGATGGGACTTAGTTTTCATTTTATACTACCAATACTAAGCATTCCATTAATTACCCTTGCATGCCTGGTTATTTCAACGATATTAATTATAGTAATGAAAAAAATTCCATTTTTAAAAATTCTTGCTGGTTAAGGATTCAATAGATAAATAAAGAATTGATAAAGTAGTTATTTTTAAAAATAATTTTACTCAAACACTCTTACATAATCAACAATCATTCTCTGCGGGAAAACAGTGTTTGCATCAGGATTGCCAGGCCAATTGCCACCTACAGCAATATTTAAAATAAAAAAGAAAGGTTGATCAAAAGGATAATTACCGGCTACATTTGTTTTATACCCCGTAAAATATTTAATACCATCTACATACCATTCGATTTTACTTGCATCACGCACAATACTAAACACATGAAATTTTTGGGAAAAATCTTCCGTGGGCAAAGTAAAGTTTCCTCCGATGTGTGTGCTTGGCCCGCCTGCGTCTCCCCAATGCATGGTTCCATAAACTTTATTGGGTTCGTGCCCGAGTAATTCCATGATATCTATTTCGCCACATGCCGGCCATGATAAGGTAGAAATGTTACTACCCAACATCCAAATCGCAGGCCATATTCCCTGTCCTTTTGGGAGTTTAGCTCTTATGTCCATTCTACCATATGTAAATTCCTCTTTTCCTTTTGTCTGCAATCTTGCAGATGAATAATTATTACTTCCTATCACTTCTCTCCTGGCTTCCATCACAAGATAACCACCTTTGGTAATGAAAGAATTTTTATTACGGTTGGTATAATATTCCAATTCATTATTTCCCCAACCATTACCACCTGTTTCATAATTCCAGGTTGCATCATTCAATGTATTTCCATTAAATTCATCACTCCATTTTAAGGCAAGTCCCGGGTAACTTGCAGGGGCAAAGTATCCTGAACTGTCTACAGGAAGATAGGTACCATCTTTACACAATATAGTTCCTGTGCCTTTTCCGCCTCCACTGATGGTAGCATTTATTGCATTACTTAATTGTACATAAAATATTTTATCTGCCTCACGTAAACTATCCCCTCTTACCGGAACATCAATAGAAATACTGTTCTGGTTTGCGGGAATGGTCAATGAACCTGATTTTGGCGTGTAATCATTGGCGGTAGCGGTACCGCCTACTGTAGTATAATTTACAGTAATCGCTTTGGATGAAGGGTTTTCAACATTTACTGCAAAAGTAAAATTCGTTGTAGCTCTATTATCTCTTAACTGCTGCACATTAGATATGCTTAATAAAGAATTTGTAGTAGCAACAGAATTATTGCCGTTTTTTTTCCCACAGCTACTAGCTAATATTAGAAAACCAATTTTAATAAATAAATTCATTTTCTAGTTTTTAAAAAACCAATGTTTGAATAGAATGTGGCAGAGAATTAACTTCAGCAGCCTTACCATTGATCCATACATAATAATTTATTTTTTCATTCCCCTGGTTCATAACCACAACAGCAGTGGTTCCATCCTCATTTAAAAAAGCAGTGGTCAATAAAGCGCTTCTGCTTGATGAACTGATAATTCTTTTGGCTCCAGGGTGAATAAATTTTGAAAACTGACCTATATAATAATACTCATTGGTATAAATTAATTCGCCGGTTTTTGTATTGGCATGTATAGGCGCAAAACAAAAATTACCTACATGATTTGGTCCGCCGTTTTCATCTAATAAAACATTCCAGTCTGCCCATCCTACGGTACCATTATTAAAATCGTGGATCATATTGGCACCATATTTTTCACCTAAACTCCAATCATGAATCTTATTTATATCGAACGCTTCTTTACAACCTTCTGTGAACATTAAATTTGTATTTGGGAAGGCTTCATGAACCAACTTTACATTATTATACATAGGATCGCCACCGCTCCATGGCTCGTACCAATGAAAACCAATTCCCCATAAATATTTAGCGGCTTCCGGATCATTTAATAAAGTAGAAGCACGCTGGTAAAGCAAGTCACGGTTATGATCCCAACCAATAATTTTTTTATCCCCCAAACCTGATTTTTGCATGGTAGGACCTAAATTATTTTTTAAAAAATCACGTTCCTCTTCGCCAGAGTAAATACATGATTCCCATTTCTGAGTTGCCATTGGTTCATTCTGGATGGTAATTCCCCAAATTGGAATTCCTTCCGCTTCATATGCTTTGATAAATTTTGTATAAAAGTTGGCCCAACTATTATAATATTCCGGTTTTAATTTTCCACCATGCAACATGCTGTTATTCGTTTTCATAAAAGCAGGCGGACTCCACGGGCTTGCAAACAAAGTAAGTTTTCCTCCAGCCGCTGCAATAGCCTGTTTTATAAACGGAATACGGAATTGTTTATCGTGATCAATACTAAATGTTTTTAATGAAGAATCGCCTTCCTGAACATAACTGTAGCTGCCGCTCGAAAAATCGCAACTCTGTATATTGGTTCTTGCCAATGTGTAACCTATTCCTTTGTTTTTATCGAAATACGCCTGCATAAATTCCTGTTGCTTTTCTTTTGGAAGTTTAGCAAATGTTTCAGCGGAAGCGTCGGTTAAGGCTCCTCCAATTCCAAAAAATGTTTGAAAGGTTTTTGTAGGATCAACGAATACACAAATTTGTGTTTCCAATGGCTGCCCAAAATTTTTAAACTGTAATGTATCAGTGGGGGTTAAACGTAAATTGGTATTATCAGCCGTAGTGTAAACAATTATCTTTCTACCTTCGGTATTATAATCGCTTCCTGATGAAAGAGAAGGGCCACTTACCATTTGATGGTTACAGGCGAATAAGGATATTGATAATATCGCTAAAATATTTTTTTTCATGTGATAATTTTATTTTTTCTGATAAGGGTATTCTAATTTAAAATAAATTTTACTTAAATGTTTCCGCTTTCATTTTATAATATGCCTGAAGGGTAAAAAACGCTTTCTTTTTAATTCCGTTATTAGAAATTAAACCCTTTCTATTGTAACCATCCTGAATATAGGGAAGAAGTCTTTTGGGCGATCTGAAATCAGCAAGTATCCATGGACTCATCCCTCTTAAATTCGGAATTTTGTCAAGCATTTTTAAATTTTGCTGGTACAAATATTCCTGGTATTCTTCAGTCCATCTTTCATCTTTTGTGCCATGTTTGCCCTGCAATGCGCCACCGCCAAATTCTGAAACGATCACAGGCTTGTTATAATTGATTTCCCATTTTGCATCCGGAGCAGTTTCTAACGAACCACCATACCAGCCGGTATATTCGTTAAATGCAACAATATCTAAATAAGCACCTAATGGATCATCAACAATTTTTACTCCTGGTTTTTGTGGATTTGAGTGCAATTCCAAAGCAGCGCTGATCAGCCTGGTTGAATCCAATGACCTTGCATGATGGATCAAATTAATAATAAAAGAATTCCTGGCATCCGATGGTGGTGTTTCATTTTCCATTGACCAGATTATTACTGCAGCCCTGTTTTTATCCCTGGTGATAGCCTCTGATAATTGATTTTCCGCATTTTTCAATGTTGCCTGATTGGTAAAATCAATTGTCCAGTAAACAGGGATTTCTTCCCAAACCATGATTCCCATTTTATCTGCCATTTTAATCATGTGCTCATTATGCGGATAATGTGCCAGGCGTACATAATTGCATCCTAATTCTTTTGCCCAGGTAAGAGATACCAGGGCATCAGCATCATTGAATGCGCGTGCTCCCCTCATGGCATTTTCTTCATGAATAGCAATACCTCTTAAATAAATCCGTTTACCATTCAATAAAATTTCATGACCCACAGTTTCTATTGTTCTGAAACCAATATCATCTTTAAGCGTTTGGGAAGAAGTTTTAATAAATACTTCATAAAGTTTTGGTGATTCCGGCGACCAGTATTTTATTTTTTTAGCATTGATCTCAAACTGCGCATATCCATTTGAGCTAGTGGAAATATTTTGTTCTATTTTCAATTCCGGAATACTTATCGTTATATTTTGGGCGGAAGAAATGCTATCTAGTTTTACATATCCTGCGATTTTATTTGGATCCTTTTTTTCAAGCTGGATGTTATAATCCCGGATAAAAGTCTGAGGTTCTTCAATCAATTTTACATCTCTTGTAATACCGCCATAATTCCACCAATCAGTATTATTAGTAGGTACCGCATCTTTCAGTCGTGTATTATCAACCTTTACAACAAGGTAATTATTCTCGGGTTTTACAATGGAAGTAATTTCAAAATTAAAAGGTGTAAAGCCACCCTCATGAACTCCTAATTTGGTACCGTTTAAATATACTTCAGCTTTGTAATTCACCGCACCGAAATAAACAAATAAGCGATTGTCAGGCTTGGAAGCTTTATAATCAAATGAACGTTTTAGCCAGATGGTTCCTTCGTAATATAATAGCTTTTCATCTTGCGAATTCCAGTCGCCGGGAACTTTTAAAGTAGGTGATTGATCAAAATTATATTCTACTAATTCTGACTTATTTTTTGCATGATAATCATTATAAAACGCGTTAGGCGATTTTTTATCAACCTGGTCATAGGGTTGATGGCGGTAATTATAATATCCCGTTTCGTAGGGATCCACAATGTAATTCCATGAACCATCTAAAGAAATAGTATTCCTGTTAAATGTATTAGTAATCAAATTCTGTGAAAAAGATATCAATGGAAATAAAAAAAACAGTAAAAGCAAATTCGACTTAAAAATTTTCATAAAAAGCATTTTGTAAATTACTCAAAAAATCAATCATACCACATAATTGAAAATGATTTCTCAAAAACTAAATCAACGATTATTGATATACCCTTATATAATCTATTTCCATGGATGAATTGGTAAATGCAGGATCAACTGCGCCACCAAATCCTCCTCCCATGGCCACATTAAGGATAAAAAAGAAATCATGATTAAATGGCATGGCGGCAGAATTGGCGATGGTGTGATAAAGTTGATCATCTACATATATCCTTATGAATGAAGGAGTCCATTCCAAAGTATATTTATGAAATGCAGTCGTTGCATTGGTAATCATTTTCGTACTACCATTAGCGTTTCCGCCGGAATGCCCGGGGTAATGTAAAGTCCCGAATATCTTATTTAGGTCCCTGCCACGATGCTCCATAATATCTATTTCGCCGCTGGCTGGCCATCCTGCTGTATCGATATTATCTCCTAACATCCAGATTGCAGGCCATGTACCCATACCTGCAGGAAGTTTGGCCCTCACTTCTACCTTTCCATACTTAAAAGCAAATTTGCCTTTGGTAAGAATTCTTGACGAAGTATAATCACTGCCATTATATTTTTCTTTTATGGCGGTGATTTTTAAAACGCCATTTTGTACTATAACATTTTGAGGCCTGCTGGTATAGTTTTCCAATTCATTGTTTCCCCATCCACAATTTTCCGGACAGCCATTTCCATTCTCATAACTCCACTTCAAACTATCGGGTGCACCATTGTAGTTGAATTCATCTGACCATACCAGCCGGGTAAATGCTGTTTGGGAAATAGCGGTTTGTTGAATAAACAATAGGCCCAGTAAAACAACTATTTGTAATAGAATATTTTTGTTTTTTATCATTGTAGAGTTTTTAAAATACATTTTTATTAATTAAAAATAATCAATCCCGGAAAAAAAAGGAGACAAGAAATTAAAAAAGAAATCAGATATATATAATAGGATGCTCATGACAGCATTTATCCTTTTGTTTTGACCAATTCTCAATAAGGCATTCTTTAAGTTCCAGGCAAAATAACCACCCCAAACTTAACAATTTTCTTATTGATTAACCCTTATATAATCTACTTCTATCAACGAAGTGGTGAAAGCAGGATCTACCGAAATGTTTACCAGATATATGGTAAAATATAAAGGATTCTATTTCTTCCGATTTATTTGGATCTTTATTGTCTTCAATTTTAAATCTCCTGGGAATATCTGTTACAGGAGCACAAACTTTCATGCTTAATTGAGAACCAAAGCTAAAAATAGATTTAACAATAGTAGTTAATTATAAAAAAAGTTTGTTTTGTAAATTGCAATTTCCGTAAGAGGCTTAAGAAAACATCAAATTATTCAAAATGCGTGCTCATCATTTTTCAAAATTCGATCCAAACGAAAATAATAAATCAACTTTCGAAAAGTTGCTCGATATTTTTATGCAATTGCTTACCTACACCAGCGGCGATGTGGGAGAAGCTTTGAGCTGGCTTACAGAACTGGATAAGGAATATGAACTTACCAACGATGAATATGGATTGGGAGACTTTATTGAAGATCTGAAAAGTAAAGGATACATAGATGAAAATAAACAGAAAGGAGAAATAAAAATTACACCTAAGACCGAGCAGGGAATAAGAAAGCGAAGCCTGGAAGAGATTTTTGGCAAATTAAAAAAAACCAAACAGGGAAATCATAATACATTTAAACCGGGTAATGGAGATGAAATAAATCCTGAAACAAGACCTTTTCAATTTGGTGATACACTTGAGCAAATTGATTTTACAGCATCGATCCGTAATGCGCAGATCAATCATGGAGTTGAAAGCTTTATGATGCATGAAGATGATTTGGAAATAAGGGAAACAGATTTTAAAGCACAAACTTCAACTGTGCTGATGATTGATATTTCGCACAGTATGATTTTATATGGAGAAGACAGGATAACACCGGCGAAAAAAGTGGCAATGGCTTTAAGTGAATTGATCACTACAAAATATCCTAAAGACACAATAGATATTGTGGTTTTTGGAAATGATGCATGGACTGTGGAAATTAAAGATCTTCCTTATTTACAGGTAGGGCCTTATCACACTAATACAGTTGCCGGACTTGAACTGGCAATGGATATTTTGAGAAGAAGAAAAAATCCGAACAAACAAATTTTCATGATAACCGATGGAAAACCTACCTGCCTTAAAATTGGGAAACGTTATTATAAAAATAGTTTTGGAGTAGACAGAAGAATATTAAACCGTTGTCTGAATCTTGCTGCGCAATGCAAAAAATTAAAAATTCCAATCACTACTTTTATGATCGCAAGCGATCCTTATCTGCAAAGGTTTGTAACTGAGTTTACCGAAACCAATAATGGAAAAGCATTCTTTGCATCGCTCGACAAATTAGGCGCATTTATATTTAAGGATTTTGAAAGTGGAAAGAGGAAAACAGTTTATTAATTGGGCTCACCTTCCTAAGTGGAAAAAAATAATTTAAAGCATATTATTTAGCTGTTTTAGGCAGTATGTTTTAAGTTTGAAGTTGAACAATCTGAAATCTAAAATATATTTTGGTGCATTTCAGTTTAAAATTTAAAAAATAAAATTTAAAATAATAGACGTGGATATACAAAAATTAAAAACCTTAGGACAACTTAAAGAGATAAACTACAAACCCAAATCTGTAAAAGAAGAATTACGTGATAATCTTATAAAAAAAATCAGTAAAAAGGAATTGACATTCCCCGGAATAATAGGTTATGAAGATTCAGTAATACCTGATACAGAAAGGGCATTATTATCGCGGCACAATATTTTATTCTTAGGTTTACGCGGCCAGGCCAAAACCCGTATGGCCAGGCAAATGATCGAATTACTGGACGAATATGTCCCCATCGTGGAAGGCAGTGAAGTCAATGACGATCCGTTTAATCCATTAAGCAAATACGCCAAAGATCTTGTGGAAGAAAAAGGCGATGATACTCCAATTACCTGGCTGCACCGCAGTGCCCGCTATGGAGAAAAATTAGCAACGCCTGATGTAAGTGTTGCTGATCTTATCGGCGATATAGATCCAATAAAAGCAGCCAATTTAAAATTGAGCTATGCTGATGAAAAAGTAATTCACTATGGAATTATTCCCCGTAGTAACCGCGGGATTTTTGTGATCAATGAATTGCCGGATTTACAGGCACGCATACAGGTTTCGCTATTCAACATTTTGGAAGAAGGAGATTTGCAGATACGGGGTTTTAAATTAAGATTACCACTTGATATCATGTTTGTTTTCACTGCTAACCCGGAAGACTACACGAATCGTGGCGCAATTGTTACACCGCTTAAAGACCGCATAGAAAGCCAGATACTTACACACTATCCTACAACTATTGAAAACGCGTTATTCATAACCGAGCAGGAAGCCTCTATTCATGATGACCAGCTAAAGAAAGTGAATGTGAGCGATTTGATAAAACGCTTAATTGAGCAGGTTTCTTTTGAAGCTCGGGGCAGTGAATTTGTTGATAAGAAAAGCGGCGTTTCGGCCCGGCTTACCATTGCTGCCTACGAAAATGCAGTGAGTGCTGCAGAAAGACGTACATTAATGAATAAGGAAAAAGAAACACAGGTATGGGTAAGTGATCTTACAGGTATCATTCCTTCTATCACAGGAAAAATAGAATTGGTTTATGAAGGTGAGCAGGAAGGTCCCTACCAGGTGGCCTATAATTTATTAGAGAAAGCGATCCGCACACAATTTGTAAAATATTTTCCTAATCCTGAAACCTATAAGAAGAAAAGAAATAAAGAATCAGGCGTTGAAGAAAATCCTTACAAAGCCATTACACATTGGTTTGATGCTGGAAATCATCTCAATATTTCCTTTGGATTAAAAGACGAAGAAAAAATTCAATTACTCTATAAGGTGGATGGGCTTTTTGGCCTGGTAAAAAAATATTTTCCCCATGCAAGTAATAAAGAAAATGCATTACTGATGGAATTTGTATTACATGGATTATCTACTTTCTCTTTGATAAGTAAAAAAGTATTGGAAGGAAAAATAGAATTTAAAGATCTGATGGGAAGTATGCTCAACTTAAGTCCTCAATCATTCAGCGATGAAGAGTTGGATGAAGAAGATTTTAAATAAATAATAAAGCCGGATTAATTCTCCGGCTTTATTATTTAATGTCACCAATCAGAAGTTATGCCCGAATCCAAGATAATAAGATGTTACATATTCTCCCCCAAAAAATAATGGACTTATCCCACCCCGGAAAAAAAATCCTCCTTTAGTAGGTTGATAACGATACCCGGCATTTATGTGATAAAAGACAAGGCTTCCGCTAGAACTTCCACTTCCGAAAATATCCGTTGCTCTTGCAGAAATAAAAGTTGCACCGCCGGCTATTTCCAGAAAATGAGAATTACGTCCCAACAAATAATTAACAGATACAGGAATAGAAAATATGCTTACACCAACCTCTCCAAAAAAACCTAAACCTACAGCGAAACCTGCACCATTGACTCGATTTTTAAAACGACGGTCATAATTTACAGATAACAGAGGCCCGGAACCGCCAAGCAAAAAATAGATAGCCTGGGGAGGCCTGTCAGTTACAATAACTTTTGCATCTCTGGAAATTTCTCTTAAGCGAACTGTATCTTTTTGGGCAAACAGAATTCCAATAGCCAGACTAAAAATAAAAGTTAAACAGAATTTCATAATTAAGCAGTTAGATAGCAGACATAGTAAAATACCAATAAGCTGCACACAATTAAATAATATTCACCTCTCTTTCCAAAGTAATTCCAAATTTTTCTTTTACAGAAATGGTAATCTCTTCACTTAAGTTGTAAATTTCTTTACCACTTGCACCACCATAATTCACCAAAACCAATGCCTGCTTTTCATAACAACCGGCATCACCTTTTCTAAAACCTTTCCAACCACATTGCTCGATGAGCCAACCCGCAGGAATTTTAAAACTATCCTCATTTATTTTATAAAAAGGTAATTTAGATTCTTCCTGAATTAATCCGTGTAATTCGTGAAATTCGTGGCTGTTAATTACCGGATTTTTAAAAAAACTTCCTGCATTTCCAATCAATTCGGGATCAGGTAGTTTTGATTTCCGGATATTAATAACTGCATTGGAGATATCTTTTACACTCAAATTTTCCAACTTCATTTTTTCTAATTCTTCTTCAATAGCACCATAAGAAATATTAAACACAGGAATTTTATTGAGGCGAAACGTAACATTCAAAATAACGAATTGGTCTTTCAGTTTCTTTTTAAAAACACTTTCACGATAGCCAAATTCACAATCATTTTCAGAAAATTTTTGAATCATTTTTTCATCCTGATGAAATGCTTCCAGTTCATAAAAAACATCTTTTATTTCAACTCCATAAGCTCCTATATTTTGCATAGGAGATGCACCTACATTTCCGGGAATAAGAGAAAGATTTTCGACTCCACCAAAATTTTGATTCACACAATAAAGCACAAAGTTATGCCAGCTAACACCTGCACCTACCTTGATATACACATAATCATCATCCTCATTTATAACATCGATTCCAGGTATCTCATTTTTTAAAATCACCCCATCATAATTTTTAGTAAAAAGTATATTACTTCCACCCCCTAGAATCATTTTTGATTGAGCATTTTTTTGAACGTCCAGTAGCCCTTTTAATTCTTCTACAGAACTAAATTGCGCAAAGTATTTTGCATAAGCTCCAATTCTGAATGTATTGTATTCTTTAAGAAAAATATTTTGATGAACTTGCATTGTGTAAAATTACCCGTAAAAATGCAAATTATGAATGAACATACAGCAGTTGTTTTAGGCGCAAGCGGATTAATTGGGCACCTCCTAGTAGAAGAATTATTGAAAGATGACTCTTTTGTACTTGTTAGGATATTAGTAAGAAGGCCTTTGCCCATTGTTCATCCAAAATTGAAACAGGAATTTGTGAACTTTAATGACATTAAAGAATACGATCAAAAATTTGGAGATGGTGATATCATTTTCAGTTGCATAGGTACCACACAAAAGAATGTAAAGGGAGATAAAACCGCTTACGAAAAAATCGATTATGATATTCCTGTAAATGCGGCAAGGATTGGAATAGCTAAAAATTATAAAAAATTCCCTCTGGTATCATCTGTAGGCGCAGATGAAAATTCCTCAAATTTTTATTTGAGATTAAAAGGCAAAATTGAAAAAGCCATTAAGCAATTTGAATTTGAAAGTATAAGCATCTTCTGCCCTTCTATGTTATTGGGAGAACGAAAAGAGAAAAGGCGTGGAGAAAAACTCCTGCAGGGAAGTATGAAGTTTTTATCGAATTTTCTTTTTGGATCTCTAAAAAAATACAAGGCTATTCAGGCAAAAGATGTGGCAAAGGCTATGGTAAAAATGGCTAAGCAAAATAAGCCGGGTGTACATTATCTTGAATACGAAGAAATTATTAACTTATCCCAGAATTAAAATGGGTCAACATCTGAAATAGTTACCACACTTCTGAATTTTTTCTGCGCTTTTAAAAGATTAATATGATTTGCAATCACTTTCTTTTGCGCTTGCAGATATGTGGCATCCTGCTGCAATTTTATTAATATTTCCATTAAAAACATATTCCGCACGCGATTGATAACCGGTGCAGCGGGTCCCGCTAAATGTTGAAAATCTTTTTTTAAAGATTCAGCTAAAATATCCGCAGCTTCCATCACAATTTCTTTAACCGAATGCTTTAATGTTATACGGATTAATCGACTGAATGGCGGATAGAAAAATTGTTTTCGCATAGCCATTTCATACTCGTAAAATTTTAGATAATCATGCTGTTGTACAAATAATAATACCGGATGATTTATTTTAGATGCCTGTATAAGTACCAATCCTCTTTCTAATTTTCGCCCTGCTCTGCCACTCACCTGCTCCATCAATTGGAAGGCTCTTTCATTTACCCTGAAATCAGCAAAACTTAATAACCCATCGGCATCCAGAATGCCTACCAGGCTCACCTTTTCAAAATCCAAACCTTTTACCACCATTTGTGTGCCTGCCAAAATATCAATACGATGTTGTTCAAATAATTTTATTAAAGTATCGTGTGCATTTTTTCCTTTTACTGCATCCACATCCATTCGCGCAATCCTGTTATTAGGAAAATCCTCTGTTAATTCTTCTTCAATTTTTTCTGTGCCAAAATTTTTCTCCATCCAGTTTACACTTCCGCAGGCAGGGCAGGTTGTTAGTTTTGGGTAAGTATTCCCGCAATAATGACAATGCAATTTATTAGAATATTTGTGCAGTGTTAATGTTACCGAACAATTTTCACACTGCGGGATAAAACCACAGGTACCGCAGATTAAGAAAGGAGCGTAACCACGCCTGTTTTGAAAAAGAATTATCTGCCTGTTTGCTTTTAAAGCATCTTCCATTGCTGCTTTTAATTGTGGAGAAATCATCACTTTCCCTTTTTTGGAGGCAGCCACAGTTTTAGTGTCGATGATTCTAATTTCCGGCATTTGTGTTCCTCCGTATCTTTCATTGATTGTTACTAAAGCGTATTTATTTTTCTGCGCATTGTAATAACTTTCCAAAGAAGGTGTAGCGCTTCCCATTAATACTTTGGCATTAAAAAGAGATGCGTAAAAAACCGCCGCATCGCGTGCATTATAACGTGGCGCAGGATCCTGCTGTTTAAAAGAAGGATCGTGCTCTTCATCAATAACAATTAATCCAAGGTTTTTAAAAGGAAGAAACAATGCGCTTCTTGCGCCAAGAATTATTTTTAATTCACCGGTTTTAATTTTATTCCATATTTCTATTCTTTCATTGTTATTAAATTTAGAATGGTATATGGCAATATTTCCACCGAAGTAAAGTTGCAATCTGCGTATAATCTGCGCTGTTAGCGTTATTTCAGGAAGAAGGTACAATACCTGTTTCCCTTCTCCTACAAATTTTTCTATTTGCTTTATATACAATTGTGTTTTGCCGCTGCTTGTAACGCCGTGTACAAGGCACACTTCTTTTTTCTCTAAAGCAATATCAATTTCAATCAACGCTTTTTTTTGTGAAGCATTCAATGCAAAATTCACTTCCATTTTTTTAGGAAGCGAGTGTATGCGGTCGGTACTGCGTCTTTGTACCAAAAGAATATTTTTATCCGTCAATCCTTTTAATTGTGCAGCGCTGGCACCTGATTTTTTTAAAAGCTGCGGTTGAGAAACCTCGCCTTCAGTTTTTGAAAGATGTAAAAAACTCAACAATAATTCCAATTGCTTTGGCGCTCTTCCAAAATCATCCATCAGCTTACTTAGCTTTTCATCCGATGAATATTCCGGATTCAACAAAATAAAATTCTCCTTTTTTTCTTTGTACTTATCGGTAAGAGATTCCCAAATGAAACAAACTCTTTTTTCAATTAACCTTTTAATCAAAGGATAAACATGAATAATATTGGCTACCTGCTGAACCTCCGTGATCTTTAATTCTTTTTTTATCAGCAACGCTTCTGCCAGCAAATATTCTTCATCATCCAGATCGCTAAAATCTTCTCCATATTCATCGTTATAAATTAATATAGCTTCGCTACTCAATTTTAAATGAGTGGGCAAAGCGGCTGCCATCACTTCTCCTTCGCTGCACATATAATATTCACCAATCCATTTCCACAATTGCAATTGTTTTTGATAAATGACAGGTTCATCATCTATCACATTTAAAATATCCTTTGTTTCATAAGCCGGTTTTTCTTTACTGATTGATTTGATAATACCCGCGTATTTTTTGTTTTTACCAAAAACAACTTCTGCCCTGCAACCAATTTGTATTTTATTTGCCAATTGCACCGGCACTGAATAAGTATAGGTTTTAGGAATAGCCAAAGGCAAAATCACTTCCACCCATGCAGTTGCGGGTAGTTTTATTTCATTGAATAAATTTTGCTCTCCGGAATTATCAGTAATCATTCATGCAAATATATTGTGTGCGAACGTATAAGGAATTATAATTCACTTTCCTTAATCCAACTAGCCTTATATCTAATCAATGCTTCTTCCATCTGGTCATATATTTTTCTCTTCAAATCAGGAACATCTTCGATAGTTAACCCTTCTGTGGATGTTTGGGCAAGATAAACACCACGGCATTTCCCGGGATTTAATGAAAAAAAACTATTGTAGTTAAGCCGGTCGTAAGTATCTAAAAATAAAATAGGGCGAATCGGTTTTTGAGTTTCTATTGCAATTTTAAAGGCACCATCATAAAATTTTTTCAAAGGGCGATGGGTCATATTAAAAGTTCCTTCGGGACAAATAAAAACTGAAATTTTATTGTTAAGAAATGCAATTAAATTATTTACACTTTCTTTCCGGGCTTGTGCACTTTCGCGATTAACAGTTACCGCCCCTCTTTTATAAATAGATCCAAAAACCGGGATTTTGTTCATTTCAGATTTTCCCAAAATACGAATATGCTGCCCTCTGATTACTTTCATCATCATCGGAATATCGAGATAGGAAATATGATTACTTACAAAAATATATTCGGTGTTCTTGCTATGTGGTTCTTCATAAATATTCCAATGTTTGATGCCCACCATGAAAAAAAATGCATCGGCCCAAAAATGAGAAATTTTATATATAAGGTTCCCACTATGTATTGGCTTATGCAAAAATGCCCATATAAAAAAAGGAAGTAAAACGAACATCAACACTAAGAAAACCAGAAAACCATAGATGCTGAAGCAAAACCTATTAACTTTTTTAATAATTTCCATTTCAAATATTTAACCAGGTGAAAGTAAAAAACAGGCATTAAATTGACAAAATCATTAGCTATTATATATTGTAGAACAGCAATTTAGGCGAAAATTCAAAAAATGGCGTTTTTTAATGATTTTAGTATAAGAAATTATTCAGAATTCCCTTACATTTGCACTCCAAAAAATTGGAGAAGTATGTTTGCTATAGTAAAAATCGCCGGTCAGCAATTTAAAGTTCAACCAGGCCAAAGTTTATATGTACCTCATCTTGAAGGAAAACAAGGTGATGCAGTAGAATTTTCAGAAGTGCTTTTGCACGATAACGATGGAAAAATTTCCATAGGAAGCGATGCAAATGTGACAGTAAAAGCGGAAATTATAAATGAACTGGTTAAAGGCGAAAAAGTAATCGCTTTTAAAATGAAAAGAAGAAAAGGTTTCAGAAAAAAGCATGGCCATCGTACTCAGTATACGCACATAAAGGTAACCGGTATAGCATAAGTAAATGGTACTTATAAAATATGAAGTGAAATAAAAATATCTTCACTTCAAAATTTTTAAATTTTTAATTTTAAAAATATGGCACATAAAAAAGGTGAAGGTTCCGTAAAAAACGGACGTGATTCACAAAGCAAAAGATTAGGAGTAAAAATTTTTGGCGGACAGGCAGCCACTTCAGGAAATATTATTCTTCGTCAACGCGGAACAGTTTACCATCCCGGTAAAAATGTAGGTCTTGGAAAAGACTTTACCATTTTCGCAACTACAGATGGAGTTGTTGAATTTAGAAAAAGTAAAGGTGATAGAACGTACGTTTCTGTGAACGCTGTTGAAGCAATAGTATAAAAAATTTTCAAATAAGTTTTGTTAGTTAACAAAATGTTTTTATC
>DATCMY010000563.1:0-3816 GCA_036565505.1 Hanamia sp. | reverse complement strand
GGATTCTTTCGCACTGTGTTTCAATAGGAATAATTGTTTTATCATTATGGTGGCTATCCTCAAAATTAATTCCCGCAATCCCCAAATCAATAAGCTTCCTAATATTTTCTTTCAGAATGGAGTTGTTTTCCGCATAACCACTTTCGATATCGGCTGTTACGGGAATTTTTACGCTTTGTACTATTTTTTGCAGAACGAACAATAGGTCATTAAAAGGGATTTTTTCGTCATCAGGATAACCATTACTAAAAGCAATAGAAGCGCTTGCCGTAGCAACAGCAGGATAACCCAAACTTTCGAGCAAAATGGCTCCTAACGAATCCCATATATTAGGGAGTATCAATAGTTTACCATCATGATGAAGTTGTTTTAATTGATTTCCTTTCTCAGGATGAATATGATTATGTGCTGGCATTCTATGGATTATTAAAATAAAGTTTCACAATATTCCTTTTATTTTATCTCGGAGTGCGGGAATAGTTTCTTCCATAAACCAGGGGTTTATTTTTACCCAGTTTTGATTTCGTGGAGAAGGATGTGGCAAAGGAAAATATTTAGGAAGAAATTCCTTATAACTTTTTACCGTTTCTGTGAGACTGCCTTTCCAATCTTTTTTTAAATAATAACGTTGTGCATATTGCCCTATTAATAATATGAGCGGCGTGCTTTTTATCTCTTTTAAAATTTGTGAATGCCATAGCGGGGCACATTCGGGCCGCGGGGCCATATCTCCCGATATTCCTTTCCCCGGGTAACAAAAACTCATTGCCATTATCGAAAAACAATCAGCGTTATAGAAGGTTTCTTCATCTACGTTCATCCATTCTCTTAATTTTCGTCCGCTCGCATCGTTCCAGGGAATTCCTGTTTCATGAACGAGCCTGCCAGGAGCCTGTCCAATAATGATAATTTTAGACGAAGAACTTAATTGTACTACCGGTCTTTGACCTAATGGCAAATAATTTTTACAAACTTCACATAACTTTATGTTATTCAAAAGTGTCTTCATTGCAAAGTCTTATAAAAAATATTTAGATCAAACAAAATTATCCTATTTACACCGATCAATTTTCAAAATATGAATTTAAAATAAAGTCGGCTCTTTATTTTCATTCAATTCCTTTTCATAACTTAATGCTCCGTTTATAATTCTTGCGGGTGCTGTGTAAGGGTGTTCTTCATCTTTATCGATGCCCATTATGTGCATTACTTTCCAGCCGCGAACTTTTAGATAATCTGAAACCATAGATCGGTGACAGCGCCACCATACGGCTTCTGAACACATGTATGCGGTGCGTTGTTTTAATGCAATACTTTCAAGTTCAGTTATACCTTTCTTAAAACTATCAGTTTCCATATAATCAGCATAACCACGAAAAGCGGCATTCCTCCATTCTGTATTTTTAGAATCTGGCTTTACTTTTCTTCTTCCTCCGAGACTTTTCAAATTAACGTATTCGATGTCGTTTTGAGGCAAGGAAATCTCCAACACTTCTTTATTGTATTGGGGAAATTTACGTGAGCCGGGAAAACTTCTGATATCCGCAACCAGTTCAATATGGAAGGAACAAAGCATTTCAACAAACTCTTCAAAAGGACGTGTAGAATGGCCAATCGTCCAGATAGTATTATTTTCTACTTCCATGTTTGCTCCTTCAAAACTGACCTGCCAGAGTTTTTTTCGTTAAATTCAATCATTATTTATTGTATAATTCAACATGCGGGAATATCATTACATTTTGCCCTTGGAGGCATATAAGATGTATAATTCTTACTTTACCTTTCTTCCAAAAGCAAAAACAGCCCTTTACTTGTTCGAAACAATTTTGAAGGTCTGTTGGCTCTTTTGGAAGTGCTTGTTCACGTAAAATCCTACTTTAATTTATTTTGCATTAATAAATTTATTTTATTGCCAGTATTTTGCAATCGTTAACAGAAAAGTTGTTTCTTTTTCCGCCAAAACGCTATGCGGAATATCCTCGTGAAGAGCCAGCATCTGACCATTACCCAATTCAACAGATTGCTGTTTCGTGCTAAATGTTATTTGTCCATCCAACACCTGAAGGCTGATGATGCCGTATGCCGTATGAGTTTTCATTTCAGCACCAGCATGCAAGGCCACCAGTACGATACACATGCCGTTTGTCTTAAAAATAGTTATGGCATTCCGGTCACTATTGTTCCATGGTTGCTCTTCTTTGATCTGTTTCACAAGTGATAACAGGTCCATAATTATCATCGGTGCATCCAGCAAGTGGTCGTCTTTCGGACGCTGAGAGGTGGCTTCATTAAATCTATCTTCCATAGCAGTTATTTTGGTTTAGAACAAGCTTAAATATTACCCGTTGAGCTTCTATTGGTTCATTATTTTTAATACGATGTCCTTTAATTTAATCAACATTATTTATTTTATTAAGTTTTAGAATTCAACCTATTATAGAAACAAGTGAAAGTTCCGCATTGACGGATCATTAGGTTCCGGGCTTTTGTAATACATAACCAATTTCGTAACGCTTAAATAGCAAATAATAAGATAAATTTTTTCGAGTTATTGATAGATAATAGGCTGCTTTTATAAGAATACCATACAGGCTGCCATTAGTCCCGTATGTATAGCGCCAATAATGATAACATTTGCGTTCCTATTTTTAATTTAATGCTTAATAGAGGAACCATTTAGTAACTTATTAAGGAATATGGGTTGTTTAGTCTCCGCCTATTATACGAAAGATCATTCCATCCATTCCTTCATTTATACGTAACTGACAGGAAAGCCTGCTATGCTGATCAGCATCAGGAAGAATATCCATCATATCCAATTCCTGATCATTACGCGGTGGAAGTTTTTCAAATCCTTTTACTACTTGCACCTGGCACGTTGCACAAAGTCCCATTCCTCCACAGGCGGCTAAAATATCATAATCTGCGGCTTTTAAAACTTCCATCAGGCTGAGACTGACATCGCGGGGGATTTCCAAATCAGCCTGTTTACCACTTCTATCTTCAATGTGGTTATTTTAATCATAATTAAAAAGCGGGTACGCCATAAACGATAGTGTATTTAAAACGTATTTTTTATCCGGATAAACATATTTAAAGGCTGCCTAATATCGGTATTAAACAGGGCTAACCCTTGATTAAAAAGCAAATGCTGTCTTCCGTAGCTTCAACAGAGTGCATTACATTAATGGGTATATGTGCACATTCCTCAAATGATTAGACGTCAGCTCTGACCAGTTTACGACAGATATGATCGGTATGCTGCACGAATTGAACGTTGACGATCAATTCATCGTTTTTGAACAGTAAGCCAATGGTCACTACGATTTGCAGAAAATTTTATTTCAACGCCGCTCATCGCCTTTACAATACGCATTGGACAGATGAAAGAAACCAGGAAGTGTTCGGGAAATGCAATAATCCTAATTATCACGGGCATAATTATGACCTGATTGTCAAGGTCACGGGAGAGATAGATCCTGATACCGGTTATGTGATGGACATAAAGGCCTTAAAGGAAATCGTTGAACAAGCGGTAACTGAACGGTTTGATCACAAGAACCTTAACCTTGATCTGCCGGAGTTTGCAACCTTAAATCCAACTGCTGAAAATATTGCCGGTGTCATTTATCACCTATTAAAACCACAAATCCAGAATAAATTAACAATAATACTTTATTACTGATGCGTTAAGTTTTGATATTAAATAAGTCGTGTTCTTTGACATTTTGAATGATTTGATCTTCTGTTAGTAGCTCTTTTAAAGAGGTTTTATCGAAAACAGAAATTCCGAGAATTTGCATGATTTCGTATACA
>DATCMY010000562.1:0-7626 GCA_036565505.1 Hanamia sp. | reverse complement strand
TATCTGTGGAGCATATTTTAAAAATGCTGGCAAGAGGTATATCCCACGATGACATTATTGATGAATATCCTTCTTTGGAAGAAGATGATATTAAGGCATGTCTTTTATATGCAGCTAATTTAATTGCTCATGAAGAAGAAAGAGCATGATTAAAACATCAAATTTAAAAATTGTAATTGATGTTGGCGTCTGACGTTTAATTGAAGAATGGCTTTCTCAGCAAGGTTTTAATATTATAGCAATCAGAAAAATAAATCTCGAAATGTTTGATTCTGAAATTATTAAGCTGGCAAACTATGAAAATGCCATTATCATAACTATGGATAAAGATTTTGGAGAATTAGTATACAAAAATCACTTACAACATAAAGGAATTGTGCTTTTAAGGTTAGAGGATGCTGTGGGTGAAGAAAAATTATCGGTTATACAAAACATTTTTACTAACAATTTTTCACAGTTGAAAAATCATTTTTGTGTTTATCAGAATGGCAACCTCAGAATTAGAAAATAATTACACATGACAGAAAACGCCTCAACCTTCAAAGCAAAAAGTACTATTAAGAGCGCAGATATTGAACATCGCAAGAAAATTAATTTCAATATTGGGAAGTACAAATCTGTTGTTCCCCAGGGCAAACTTCAATTTGCAGATAATAACCTGGTAAAAGAAAGAGCAAAAAATATAAAATGGCGTGCATTAGAAACGCTCGATCGGCACCTGGAAGAATTTGAAATGCAATTTACCAAACGTGGTGGAAAGGTGATCTGGGCTCAAAATTCACAGGAAGCATTAGATGAGATTCTCAATATTTGCAAAGAGAAAAACTGCAAAACGATCGTAAAGAGCAAGAGCATGGTGACAGAAGAAATTCACCTGAACCATTTCCTGGAAGGAAATGGAATTGAAAGTGTAGAAACTGATTTGGGCGAATACATTCAACAATTAGATAGCGAACCACCATATCATATAGTAACCCCGGCAATGCATAAAAGCAAAGAAGATGTTGCCAGACTTTTTGCCAACAAATTGGGTACCTCGCCAAAACTTACACCAACCGAATTAACCCTGGTAGCAAGAGAAAAACTAAGAGAAAAATATGTACAAGCAGAAATAGGAATTACAGGCGCTAATTTTATCATTAGCGATATTGGCGGAATCGCCATTACTGAAAATGAAGGAAATGGCAGGCTAAGTACCGCCTGGCCCAAAACACATATCGTAATTGTGGGTATTGAAAAAATGATCCCTTCCATGACTGACCTGGCTTTACTTTGGCCATTGCTTTCCACTTATGGAACAGGCCAAAAAGTAACTGTATATAGCAGCATTATTTCAGGGCCGAGGCAAGTGGGAGAAACTGATGGCCCGGAGGAGATGTATGTAATTTTATTGGATAACAACCGAAGTACTATTTTGGCAAATCCGCGCCAAAGAGAAAGTCTTTATTGCATCAGGTGTGGTGCTTGTTTAAATGTATGCCCTGTTTATAAAAATATTGGTGGCCATAGTTATGGCACCACTTACAGCGGCCCGATAGGAAGTGTAATCACTCCCAATTTACAAGGGCTTGAGGAATACAAACATTTGAGTTATGCATCGTCTTTATGCGGCGCTTGTACAGAAGTGTGCCCTGTAAAAATAAACCTGCATGAATTATTATTGGCTAACCGGCACGAAAGTGTAGAGCAGGGAATTACTTCTTTCTCTGAAAAAATGGCCTGGAAAATCTGGAAAATTGCTTCATTAAAAAGAGGTATGATGAATATGGGAAATGGAGCCCTGAAAACAAAAGTAGTGAACACTTTATTTAAAGACTGGAATCACTATCATGCTCCTCTTAAGTTTAGTCAGAAAACATTTAATGAAATGTGGAAAGATAATTTGCGACCATGAAATAAATTATTGGAAATATTTTCAGCCCTGAAACTTAATGCTTAAAATGCCTTGTTCCTGTAAGCACCATTACCAGATTTTTTTCTTTACAAAAATCAATTGAATCCTTATCTCTGATAGAACCTCCGGGCTGTACAAATGCGCTAATACCTGCTTCATAAGAGATTTTCACACAATCATCAAAAGGGAAAAAGGCATCACTGGCAACAACAGCATTGTTCAAATCAAATTCAAATTGATTGGCTTTTGCAATCGCCTGTTTCAATGCATCTACTCTTGAAGTTTGCCCGCATCCTTTTCCCAAAAGTTGATTTTTTTTTACGATTGCAATTGCATTACTTTTTAAATGTTTGCAAATAAGATTCGCAAATACCAGGTCTTTTTTTTCTGTATCAGAAGAATTTCTTCCACCCACTTCGTTCCATTCAGCAAAATTTCCTTTATCATTATCCTGGATTAATAACCCGTTTAATAAAGATTTAGTTTGTTGAATTTCTTTTGGAAATTCTTTCAGTTTTAAAATGATTCGGTTCTTTTTTGCCTGTAACACAGGTAAAGCGTCTTCCTCAAAAGCAGGTGCAATCAATACTTCAAAAAATAAATCTTTCAACAATTCAGCAGTTGATTTATCTATTACCTCATTAGAAATCAATACACCGCCAAATGCACTTTCAGGATCGCCCGCAAGTGCTGCAGCAAAAGCTTCCGATACATTTTTTCTTTGAGCAATGCCACAAACATTAGTATGTTTAATAATAGCAAATGTTATATTTCCTGAAGTATCATTTTTAAACTCATTCATTAATTGTAATGCCGCATCCACATCTACCAGGTTGTTGTAAGAAAGTTCTTTACCATTCAATTGGTCAAATATTTCATTGATATTCCCGATGTATAACCCTGCCTGGTGAGGGTTTTCGCCATATCGTAAAACTTTTTTTTCTGCCTGAAAAGGATTGATAAAATTGGATTTATTAAAATAATTTGAAATGGCAATATCGTAACGGGCACAAACGTCAAATGCTTTTCTTGCAAAATCTTTTCTTTCTTCCAAAGAAGTTTCTGCATTTTTTTGAGATAAAATATTTTCCAATTGTTGATAATCATTCTTATCTGCAATAACCATTACACTTTTAAAATTTTTAGCTGCAGCACGAATCATGGATGGGCCCCCAATATCAATTTTTTCAATGATCGCCTCTTCATCATTTGTTGACCGAACTGTTTCTTCAAAAGGATAAAGATCAACTACTACCAAATCGATTTCAGGAATATTATATTGTTGCATTTCTTTCAAATCATTCTCCACATCTCTTCTTCCTAAAAAACCACCAAATACTGCAGGATGAAGTGTTTTAACCCTTCCGCCCAGAATAGACGGAAAACCTGTAAGAGATTCTACAGGTATACAATAACCCCCATTTTCTTCAATAAATTTTTGTGTGCCACCTGTACTGTAAATAGTAATATTTTGTTGTTGAAGTAAAGAAATAATGGGCTGCAGACCCTCTTTGTTATAAACAGAGATGAGGGCGGATTTAATTTTTTTTTGCATGATTAAATGGAGAAATAATTGTATTAAAGATCAGTTACAAATGCACCCTGTCCGGAAACAGAATGAAAATGCAAATGTAATTCTTCGCATTCTTTTTTCCATTTATCAATTTTCCACAAAGTGTTAGAAGCATCGAAAACATAATAACTGCAATCAAATATTTGAGCGAGATCCATAATAGTAAGTTGTGGGTTTTTTGAGATAATAATGTAATCAACAGCTATCTTTTTAATCACTGGTAAATATGCTAAAGCTGTATCAATCATTACTATTTTCTTACCATGAAGCTCATAAAAATGATTATCCTGAAAAAAAGCATTTTGTGAATCCAAACTATTATCCGACATAAAAAATATCCGGGCAGGTTTTAAATGAAAATTCAGGAGCAATTTATTTTCGAACAAACTATTATCCCCAACAAAATGGTATTGGTTTCCCTGGATAAAATCAATTGCCTTATGCATGGGAATATTATAGACAATCATTTTCTTTTGGCGGTAAGATTGCCATTTATTATATGAAATTAAAAACACAAAAACCAAAGTAGTTACCAGGCCAATTTTGAATGCAGCAAGATTCTTTCTAATAAGCCAAAAAACGAAAGAACAAAAAATAAGATACAATAAAATAGTGCCTGTAACAGAAATGTAAATTTTATCCCACAAGGCAAAAGGAATAGCATTAATTACAAGAATCGTATGGTTCAATAACCAAATAAAAAATCCAACTAATTTCCCAAGATAGATGGCAGCTATTGGTATTGAAGAGATAGTTACAAGAAAAATACATCCCCAAAGTGCCACAGTTGATAATGGAATAGCAATCATATTTGATATCAAAAACAGCAATGGAAATTGATGAAAATAATAAAGGCAAACAGGCAGAGTAAACAATTGTGCAGCCAGTGAAACAGAAGCGAGCTTCCACGTTTCATCCAAAATTTTATTTTTAAAATAAAACCAATGGTAAATATATTTTTGGGTAATAACGATTCCTAAAACTGCGAGATAAGAAAGTTGAAAACCCACATCCCACAGCATGAACGGATCATAACATAATAATACAAATGCTGAAATTGCCAATGAATTATAAATTGAATTGTTTTTGTTGAATGAAATTCCAATAGCAATAAAACTAAACATAACGGCAGAACGAAGTACTGATGCGGGTGCGCCGGTTAATAAGGAGAAAAACCACAAACAACTAATTATAAGAATGAGACGGGTAATCTTTGATTTATTTACAAAAGGAATTTTAGCAGCCAACCATAAAAGAAAATAATATATTAATGCGAGGTGCAGTCCCGAAATAGCGATCAAATGAACAACGCCCACATTACTGTAAGCCTGCACCAAATCATTATCAAGATCAATTCTATATCCAATCAACAATGCCTTTGCCAATGACGATTCATCAGTGCCGGGTACATACTGGTCAAGCGTTTTTAAAATGTAATCACGGGTTGAAAAAATAATACTTTTAAATAGTGTGCCTTTCTTTTCTTTCAGTAAGACCCACTCATTTTGAGTAAGATAAACCTGGTGAAATATTTGTTGAAACGCAGAATAACGTGCATAGTCAAACGCAGCCGGATTACCGGTATTTTTTATGGATTGTAATTTCTTCCCAATAATAATTCTGTCACCGTACTTCAGTTGCTTAGATAAAGAATCCTTTGCAAAATAGATAAGCAAATTACCCTTTGCGGTACTTTGAGAATTGTTATTAATTATAGATTCAATCTTAGCAAGGGCTTTATAAGATTTTGCTTTCTCTACCGGAGGTTCGTTTAGGGTAACTATTAAAAAACTACTATCAGTTAAATTTTTTCCGTACCAATTTTTTTGATTGCGAATATCTTTTTGCCAGGTGATGAACAGGCCTAAAATTATTAGAAAAAGGGATATAATAATTCCCTGTAATGCACGGAATTTAAATCGAAAAGCTTCCGGCAAAAAACTAAAAAAAATAAAAGCAGATAATGAGATAGTAGCAACAGCAAGGATTAGCCAGAATGAAAATTTAAAATAAAATTCAAAAATAATTCCTACTATTAAAGCTAATACCAGCCTTACGAAAGGAGCATTTTTCCAAATATAAATTCGATATGCTTTTGACATTTAACGGGTGTTAATTGAAAAAGTGTAATCAATATAAATTCGAAATATAGTTGGTGGTTATTCTAAAAAAAATCAAACAGTTATTTGAAGTTAAGGTTTTAATGAATATTTTAAAATATTTATGAGCCATGTAGAATAAGACTGAGATTAATGAATAACAATAAATAATTCATAAACAAAACATTTTTTATATTTTTATGTTTGAACCGAAACAAATTCATTTATTAAATATTTCAAATGGAGTTTGAAAAAGCTTACTCATTTTTAATTAAAAAATTAGAAAAGGAATTACCAGAATATCTACATTATCATAATGTAGATCATACCAAAGAAGTATTGAAAGCCTCAGAAGTGCTGGCACAATTAGAAGATGTTTCAGGAGACGACTTGACAATTTTAAAAACCGCCGCGCTGTTTCATGATTCAGGTTTTTTAGAAACCTATTCCGATCATGAAGAGATATCCTGTAAAATAGCCAAAGCATGGCTACCTCAATTTGAATACAATAAAGAAGAACTTGAAAAAATCTGTAAACTTATTTTAGCAACAAAAATGCCGCAGGCAGCAGAGGATAAGTTATCCGAAATTATATGCGATGCGGATTTATATTATCTCGGAACCGATAAATATTTTGTTAACTCTGAAAAACTTTATAAAGAATTGCATGAGGCAGGTTTTGTAAAAAACCGTGAAGAGTGGAGCAATGATGAAATAAAATTTTTGGAATCGCAACATTATTATACGCAAAGCGCAAAAAAAAATTTAGATGCTAACTTGCATCAAACACTGACGAAGTTAAAAGCAAGAACTACTACTCCAAAAAAGAAAAAAAATAACTATGAAATATTCAATTGGGTAGGCGATATCTTATTGATTTTTATCGGAGTGATAATGGCCGCATTCGCATTAAAAGGGTTCCTGGTTCCTAATGGATTTTTTGACGGAGGAATAACAGGTATTTCTCTTTTGATACATGAAATATATCATTTCAATCTTGCTTATGTGATTATGGCAGCTAATCTTCCCTTTATTATCATGTGCATTTATGCTATCGATTTTAAGTATGCATTAAAAACTTTCTTTTGTATTTTACTACTTGGAATTTGCCTGCTTTATCTTCCTTACCCCACAGTTACTTCCGATAAATTATTGGTGTCTATTTTTGGAGGTTTTTTTTTAGGGGGAGGTATAGGTTTGACAATGAGAGCCGGATGTGCTATAGATGGGATTGAGGTGCTTGCTTTATATACCTGGAGGCGCACAAGCTTCACCATCAGCGAAATTATTCTTGCCTTGAATATTATCATTTTCAGTATAGCAGCATTCCAGTTTGGAATAGAAACCGCATTATATTCCATGTTAACTTATTTTACCGCAACCAAAACCATTGATTATGTAGTAGAAGGTTTGGAAGCATATATTGGCGTAACTATTATATCAGGGAAAAGTGAAATTATAAAGGACAGACTTGTAAATGAGATGGGACGTGGCATTACTATCTATAAAGGAGAAAGAGGATTTCTTCCAGGTAAGTTTGAATTGCACAATGATTGTGATATTATTTTTACAGTAATAACTAGATTGGAAATACGAAAACTAAAAAATCTTGTACACGAAATAGATGCCCGGTCATTTGTTTTTGCGAGCACCATTAAAGAAGCTTCCGGAGGAATTATTAAACGCAGGCATATCCATTAAAATATCATGAATACAAAATAACTGCTGTTTAAGCTGGTATTTTAATAATATTATTAACGGGAATGCAGATCCTTTGCTACAGCCTTATCCAAAAACCAATGCAGTTCTCCTTCTTTGGGGTTTATTATTTGGGCTGGTAATTTTGAAGGAATATATTCGCCTTCTAAAACCTGTTGTAATACTTTTGCTTTTTTTGCGCCATCTACCATAAAAGCAATTTTTGACGCCCGGTTAATGATAATCGGCATAAGCGTAATACGGTACATTTCCTGTTTTTTACTAAAAACAGCATTTACCCATCTTTTATGTTGTTCTATGATTGGTGAGTCTGGAAATAAAGATAGTGTATGGCCATCATC
>DATCMY010000561.1:0-2983 GCA_036565505.1 Hanamia sp. | reverse complement strand
CCTGCTTTTATTTCATCTTCACTATCTGAAAATGTAATTTCGTTGATCATTCCATCATTAATATTTATTTTAAGAAGTCCAACCGGAGATTGATAATACATAAGCTTTCCATTTTACCAGGCTACTAAAGAAACAGAAATGTTCTTTAAAAAAATTAGTCGTCTAATAATTTCGCCAAAAAAATTAAATCATTTTTTTTATAAACGCTGCGCGAATCAATAAAGCATTTGCTGAATTCTTCCAACAGATGTTGAATGATTCTTTTATTATCAAGTTGGCGGTAATAAGAAGGAGTAGGAGGTACAGAAATTCTTTTGAAATAATTTTCTACATCTTTATGTGAATAAACCTGCCCATTAAGCGGATCAATATAAAAATTTATTTTTTCGCTTTTTTGCTTTGAGGGATTGGGGAAGTTATAATCAACATCAAAGTATCCAAGTATAAATTGTTTGGGAATATTGATAGCCCTTACAGGAATATCGAGCATTTCGCAAAGAATTAAATAGAGAATACCATTGGTTATGGGATTTCCTCTTTTATTTTCAATTAATTTAGTGAGCAAAAAATCGTCCGGAAGATCGTAGCTTACTTCGTTTCCTTTTAATTTATAATAGCTGTATAAAATACCTGAAATTACATTTACCTGTTCCAATGGAGTAAGGTAACTATTCAATTCGAGCCAGATATTTCTCCTTATTTTTTCTATTTCCTGCAATGTATTTGTCGGGATCAGTTCGGGATAGCTATATTGCGAAACTAATAAAGCCCCCTGCAAGAGTTCGCATGAACCATTTTTCCAGTTAATGAAGTCTTCAACTAAATCGCGGAAATGTAGTTTGTGAATGATCAACTCAATTCGTTCCTGAACTGCTTCATCAAGGCTGTTTTCCCATAAATTTTCAAGATTAGGAATGATGGCGCGCCCATGCGAAATTATCCTATCTGTTACCGTGCTAAAAACTTCTTCATCGGGATCATCAATAAGGTGAAAGAGAGCAGATATTTCTTTGTTTTCCAGCATTAGAAAAAATTCTATTTTATCATCAGGTTAATGATGTAAAGATAGAAAAGTTTGGAAGTTTTTCTTGTTCTGAAGCGGGAGTTTTTTGAAATTTTTAAAGCCTGAATATTTATAATCAAAAATAAATTTCAGGAGTATTTGGCAGAGAAATAATATTTCTCTATCATCTGTTTATTTAATAAAATCCTCAACAACATTTTATTGTCCTTATTGTATTATTCCACCTTCCTTATTTCTTCTTCGCGGCTTTCTTCGGGGCGGCTTTTTTTGTTGCGCTTTTCTTTCCCGGGGCTTTCTTATCAAATGCTTTGGGCTCTTGTTGCAAAATCATTTTCTTCACCTCTTCCAACTCTATCACCGCTAATTCTTCAGGCGTATATTTTCCACCCCCGGTTTTAGCAGTTAACTTCATCATTTTTTTACCAAACCTGATGAAAGGGCCCCAGCGGCCATTCTCAATAGCGATTTTCTCTGCCGGCCATTGCCTGATAAAACGATTGGATTCTTTTTCAATCTTTTTTTCAATCAGTTCGTCACAATCTTTTTGTGTAAGATGATCAAAATTGTAAGCTCTTGGAATATTAATGAAAAGATCGTTCCATTTTATGAATGGTCCAAAACGCCCTTTACCCTTAGTGATTGGTTTTTCATCGTAATATCCAATTGGCGCATCTTCTATTTGTTTGGCATTAATAATTTCTATCGCCCTCTGCATATCTACTTCCGTTGGTTCTTCACCTTTCGGGATAGAAATAAATTGATCCCCGAATTTTACATAAGGCCCAAATCTTCCAATATTTATAGAAACCTCTTTGCCTTCATGTTCGCCCAGGGTAAGTGGAAGTTTAAACAAATCCATTGCTTCATCCAGGTTGATGGTTTCTATACTTTGCGTAGATTTTAATTTTGCAAACCGCGGTTTTTCCTCATCGCTTTGAACACCTATCTGCACCATAGGGCCGTATCTTCCCATACGCGCAAATACTGGTTTTCCACTTTCAGGATCTTTTCCTAATTCGCGTTCGCCTTTTGCTCTTTCCGCATTTTCCAGCGTATGCTCTACAGATTCATGAAAGGGTTTGTAAAAACCGGCAACCATTGTACTCCATTGTTCTTTTCCTTCAGCTATTTTATCAAACTCTTCTTCAATATTTGCAGTGAAGGAATAATTCATCACTTTATCAAAATACTGATTCAAAAAATCTGTAACTACCAACCCAAGATCCGTTGGAAATAATTTCGACTTTTCTGCCCCTGTTATTTCCCGCGTTGTTATTTTTTCAATTGTATTATCCCTGGTTAGTTTCACAATTCTGATATCGCGTTTCACTCCTTCCTTATCCCTCTTCTCAACATAATTTCTTTTTACAATCGTACTAATGGTAGGTGCATAAGTACTTGGCCTTCCTATTCCCAATTCTTCTAATTTTTTTACCAAAGAGGCTTCTGTATATCTCGCTGCATGCCTTGTAAACCTTTCAGTAGCGGTCATTTCTTCAAAATCCAATTGCTGGTTAATACTCAGTGGCGGAAGACGGCTTTCACTTCCAAAAGTGGAATTTTCATTTTCATCATCATCATTTCCTTCATTATAAATTTTTAAAAACCCATCAAATTTCAAAACTTCCCCTGTAGCGGTAAGTTCATCATCAATAGTGCTAATTTTTATTTTGGCAGTAGTTTTTTCCAGGATCGCATCACTCATCTGGCTGGCTATAGTTCTTTTCCATATCAGATCATAAAGGCGTGAAGTTTCAGCATCGAAAACTTTATTCTCGCTCATGTCTGTTGGGCGAATGGCTTCGTGAGCTTCCTGTGCGCTTTCATTTTTATTTTTATAATTGCGCAACTGCAAATATTTTTCACCATAATTCTTCCTGATCTCCCTTTCAATTTGTCCTTTAGCGGTGGCACTTAAATTCACGCTATCAGTACGCATATAAGTAATCTTTCCACTTT
>DATCMY010000560.1:0-1527 GCA_036565505.1 Hanamia sp. | reverse complement strand
GTTATGGGGTGTATTACTACTGCCCCCCATAGCCAAGGGGGTAGCTTCTAAATATAGTTCCATATGTTTATTAATTACTATACCAGTTTTTAATTCTGCAGGTGGTTTTTCCATCATTTATGATTTGGTATTAAATTTTCCGGAGAATTTTTCTTTACCCGTTCTGATCGTAATACACCGAAGCCGTAAATATAAATCGCTTATTGAAGAGCAACTAAATTTAAACGGTAAGCTGAAAGTAAAGATGGCAGAAGATAAAGAGCGAATAAAAAAGGGAATTGTTTATTTTGCTCCTCCTGATTATCATTTGCTGGTAGAAGATGGCGGTACATTGTCATTAGATTATTCAGAACTGGTTCACTTTTGCCGTCCGGCTATTGATGCAACATTTCAGAGTGCAGCAGATGTATATAAAGAAAAGGTAATTGCGGTATTGCTTTCGGGGGCAAATGAAGACGGTGCCGAAGGAATTGCATATATTTCAGAACTAAATGGTTGTAACAGTCGTATAAGATCCCGATATGCTGAATTTAGAACTATGCCTCAGGCTGCAATTGAAAAAGCAAATGTTGATCTGATTTTGAATAACCTCCAGATTGCAGAGTTAATGAATGACATAAATCAGGTTAAAAATCAATTAGAATAAATCATGAGCCAAAGTGAAGCTGAAACTGTAAATATTTTAATTGTTGATGACCGGCCTGAGAATATTATATCCTTAGAAGCGCTTTTAAAAAGTGATCATGTAAATCTGATCAGTACAACCTCTCCTAACGAAGCTTTAAAACTATGCTGGGAAAATGAGATTTCTATTGCCCTGGTAGACGTTCAAATGCCCGAAATGGATGGTTTTGAACTGGTTAAGATTTTAAAAAGTAATCCAAAAACAAAAGATATTCTGGTAGTTTTTGTAACCGCCATATCCAAAGAAACCAAATATGTGATCAAAGGGCTTGATTCGGGGGCTATAGATTATTTGTACAAACCACTTGACCCCTACGTAACTACCTCCAAACTCAATTCCTTACTTGCTATCGCGAGAGCTCAACGGGAAATTAAACAGAAAAATAGCGAATTAGAACGTTCTCAAAAACAACTTATAGCGGCTATAGAACGGTATGATATGATTGCCAAAGCCACAAGCGATATCATTTGGGATTGGGATATTCCAAATGACAAGATTTTGTATAATGAAGGGATCACTAATATGTTCGGCTACGAAAAAACAAAAATTGAAAATATCGCAGATTGGTGGAAAACTAAAATACATCCGGATGATCTGCAAATAGTTTTAGAAGCAGTAGCTACAGCCTTTAAAAAGCAGAGCTATAATTTACAATTAGAATATCGTTTTCGCTGCGCTGATGAATCCTTTAAATATATTTATGACCATTGCTGTCCGGTTAAAATTTTAACGTTTAATATTTACGAACTGAATCTTATTAAACGGATGATTCTGTGACTTTTTGAAAAAGAACCTCCCCCTATGTCTGAAAGAGGCATAACTGATGGTCGTTCATATTAGTG
>DATCMY010000559.1:0-1919 GCA_036565505.1 Hanamia sp. | reverse complement strand
GCATTATAATAATCCATTAATGTCCAGCCGCAACTTGATACAACTACTTTTAGGCGGGTATCAAAAGCTCCTGCGAAAAGGGCGCTGTGTCCTCCTAATGAATGGCCGATAACTCCAATACGATCAGGATCAACGTCCTCCCGTGCCTCTAATAAATCAACACACCGCATATCATCAAAAATACTTTTCATCGTTCCTGACTGATACCGGTCTGTTTTAAAATCATACTCTTTTAAATCCCCGAAGCTCGGATAGTCCGGAGCTATCACCACATATCCTCTTTCAGCCAGTTCTTTAGCATAAGCAAGATTGATATTATGTCCCTGCCCGTCTACACTTCCTTTTCCGATAAGGTCCGTTTCATGCAGGGCAAGCATTGCAGGAAGTCTATCCTTCTTGTTTTTTCGGATGGGAATATATAAGTATGCGGGAACCCGCTCATTTTCTGCAACTGTAAAATTTATAGTAAGACGGGTATAATTATCTTCTTTTAGTTGTTCAATAATTTCCATATCCAGAGGAGGCAAACCCGACAGGTCCGGCAACCTGCCCATTGCTTTTTGCATTCCCTCAAGAATTTGCTTACGTTTTATGGCCCACTCTGCTAAGGTAGTAACAGGTTTCTTTTGACCATTTGAATCCAGGTAAACCAGCAAATCAGTTCTATTGAACCTATCTGACTTCTTAATTACATTCCCAAAAGAAGAAATGGGATTTAAACCCATCAATACAAATGAGCCCATCGCTATTGAAGTGATGAAGTTACGCCTGTTAAAGTCATCTTTTCCCATTTATAGTAATTTTTAAAAATAAAAAATTTCACTGATTTAACTATTGCAGTTCAATTGATTCGTTTAAATGTTTTTTGTTAGTACACATTTTTGTTAGTACACAGAAAAATACAGAGGAGTTACTATACATCCAAAAAATATTTATGGAACTTTCCCATTCCAAACCGCATGAGAGGTAATCTTAAATGATGCCCCTTCTTCGAAATCATACAGGTAACCCTGGGTATAGCTTTTAGGTACGGGATAAATCCATATTACCTGCCAGTCGTGCGCAATAAGACCAATCGGTTTGCTGAGCGTGTGTTTTGCCAGTGATATTCCGGCAAGTTGAGTGTGGAGATTCCTGACCATGAGTTTCTTGGGGGTAATACATCCATAATCTTTATTAAAAGTTGGATTTGACAACTCTTCCATAAAGAAGCCCACATTTGTAATATTGCATCGGTAAAACCAAACTCAAAAATTCCACCGGTTATCGTACTAAACAGGGATGTATAACAAGGTCTTCAAATCGCCATTCCTGTTTCCCGCCATTCTTATAGTAGATTGTTTGAAGTGTTTTAGGAAATTTTGTACTGTAGCTCGCACTAAAACTCTGTACCAATTACCTCCAAATACCATGTATCTATTTCTCCCGGAGCAATGCGATATGTTTTTAAAGTCATTGGGAAATCGTGTGCTTCATGTGGATGATCAACCAGACAAGAGAGCGTTGCATTATCATTACGACTTTCATAATAAATTATAATTTTACACTTTTACCAGTAGCAGCAGACTTATCAGCCGCAAAAACGATTTCATGCGTTTTCATTGCTTCTTTTAATCCCGTTAATGGCATTTCTACCTTATTAATGATTGATTCAAAAAAGGTATCAAATTGAAGCTTATAAGGATGATCTGCAACATCCACCTGAATCCATCATTTTCATTGATAACTGACTCCATTTAGTTTTATCTGATTTAAGTTTTTCTGAATGAAGTTTGTTGTCCAGTAAGCTTCCTTCACTGCCGAACAGATGGGTATGAAAAATAATAGGGTTGCAGACAATCAACACTTACAGCGCATTTTGCAATTTTTCCACTTTGGAATTTTAGTATCGTTACACTTGTCGTTGCATACTCATATGG
>DATCMY010000558.1:0-6568 GCA_036565505.1 Hanamia sp. | reverse complement strand
GGGTGCATTGGTGACTATTGATAATCTGGATAAGATGGCTATGCCTGTTTACCTTCAATTTGAAACAGAGAGTGGTAAAACAGGAATGGTAAAAATCCCGGTTGATGTTTGGCAAAATGGAAGTATATGGATCGAAAAATTGAATACTACTGAAAAATTAAAAGCAGTTACAATAGATCCGGATCACATTTTTCCGGATATTAATCCTGAAAATAATACCTGGAAAAGCGAATAGTTTGTAAATTTTATAACGGTTTACCGCAATTAGCCGGTTAGCTGATCTGCTAATTGGCTAATTGATTAATTAAATCTACTTTTGCAACCTTTTATGAAACCTATCAGTGATATATTTCCATTTTTAGAGGAACCGAAGAATATAGTAATTACCTTTCATCAAAAACCGGATGCTGATGCAATGGGTTCCGGATTGGGGTTATATAATTTTCTTATCCAGTTTGGCCATAGTGTAACTGTAATTTCCCCCACCAATTGGGCAAGCTTTTTAAAATGGATGCCGGGTGCAAAAAAGGTAATTAATTTTGAAATGCAGAATGATAAAGCAATGAAAGCTTTAATTGAAGCGCAATGGATTTTTTGTCTCGATTTTAATGTTCTTAGCCGGACAAAAAATATGGAGATACCTCTCAGGGAAATAAACTGCACCAAAATATTAATGGACCATCATCAGCAACCAGAGCTGGAAGCATTTGAATATGGAATAAGTGATACTGCCAAAAGTTCCACAGCAGAAATGGTGTATGATTTTATAGTAAATAGTGGCAATGCGAAAAAAATAAATACAGACGTTTCCGAATGTTTGTATGCCGGCGTGATGACAGATACAGGTTCTTTCAGATTTAATTCTACTTCAGCAGATGTTCACAAAATGGTAGCTGAATTAAAAGGAAGCGGATTAAATCATAGCCAGGTACATGAAAACCTTTTTGATAATTTTCTCGAAAGCAGGTTTCGTTTTTTTGGAAATATTTTGCTTAACCGGATGGAGATTTTTTATGAATACAATACCGCTCTCATTGCTATTCCTCAGCAGGATCTTATTAAGTATAATGTAAAAACAGGAGATACAGAAGGATTGGTAAATTTTCCATTAAGCATAAAAGGGATTAAATTGGCGGCCGTAATTATAGACCGTGGTGACGAAAGAAAAAGTTCTTTCAGAAGTAAAGGAGGCTTTGATGTGAATACTTTTGCGAGAAAATATTTTAATGGCGGAGGACATTTTAATGCTGCCGGCGGAAAAAATGAAGAACCATTGGAAGTGGTAATTAAAAAATTTAAAGAAGCGATTAAAGAAAATAAAGAACAATTAAACAGTTAACAATTATAAAAAAATAAACATGAACAAAACACTTTGCCTGTTAGCCGCAGCATTTTTCATTTTGGCCACAGGATGTAAAAATCAACAATTTAAAAAGGAAAAGGACGGTACCGAGTATAAAATTATTTCGAGTGGTGGGAAAAAAGCTACTACCGGTGATTTTATGGAAGTAAACATTTTAGCCAAATATAAAGACAGTGTACTTTTTAGCAGTGTGGAAAGTAGCATGCCGAGATTTATTCCCTATGACACAGCACAATTGCCTCCTTTTTTCAAAGAAATACATGAAGGTGATAGCCTGGTGATCAGGCAGTCAACCGATTCTCTTATGAAAACCGGGCAAAGCGCACCTTTCATGGAAAAAGGACAATTCGTTTACCAGACTTTTAAAATCGTAAAATTATTCCCCAATAAAGATGCTGCTGATAGCGCTTCAAAACCATTTGAAGCTTTAGCTAAAGTAAAAGCGTATAAAAAAACAGTGGAGCAAATTGAAAAAGATATTGCTGCTAATGCTCCTCTTGTAAAAGAAGATGATAAAACTATTACTGATTTTATCACTAAAAACAATCTTAAAGCCGATAAAACTCCCTGGGGCACTTATGTTGCTATAACTACTCCCGGCACAGGTGACAAACTCAATGAAAATAGTGTTGCGGAAATTAATTATACCGGCAAAACTTTTAACGATTCTACTTTCGATTCTAATACCGATAAAAAATTCAATCACGTACAACCTCTTTATGTTGATATGAGCCAGTTCCAGGTAATTCCAGGATGGATAGACGGTTTAAAAATGATGCAGAAAGGAAGCGTGGGAAAAATAATAATCCCTTCTTATTTAGCCTATGGAAAAAATGGCGCTCCCCCAAAAATTGGTCCCGACCAAAATCTTGTTTTTGATATTCAGGTTACTGATGTTCTTACCCCTGAACAATATCAGCAAAAAATGGAGGCACAACAAAAAATGATGCAGATGATGCAACAACAAATGCAACAACAGCAGCAGCAACAACAACAAAATCCACAGGAACAGAAACCTGCTCCAAAAAAATAAATAATTTCTTCTGAATACTTTTCATAAACGCCGGGCTTTAAATAGTCCGGCGTTTATGCTTTAGCGTATGCTTCCCATAAGGTGATTGCTTCTTTGGCCTCTTTTACATCATGCACACGAAGAATTGATGCGCCATGCTGTAAGGCAATTGTATGTAATACCGTTGTTCCGTTTAAAGAATCTTCAACAGGTATTTGCAAAGTTTTATAAACCGTTGATTTGCGTGAAAGGCCTGCTAATATTGGCTTATCCAACATTTTAAATACAGAAAAATTTTTCAGCAATGATAAATTTTGTGAAATGCTTTTACCAAACCCAAATCCCGGATCTATAATCACATCATTAATTCCTGCAAGCCTGCATTCTTCCGTTTTTTTGATAAAAAAATCCAACACTTCTTTGGTTACATCATTATAATACGCTTGCTGCTGCATTGTTTCAGGCACTCCCTTCATGTGCATGCAGATATAAGGAACCTCCAGGGAGGCAACGGTAGCCAACATATTCTTATCCATTTCCCCCGCACTGATATCATTCACCATCGCTGCTCCGGCACTTACTGATTCTTTGGCAACTATGGCATGATAAGTATCAATAGAAATAATAATTCCGGGAAATAAATTAACAAGCATTTCAATGGCTGGTATTAATTTTTCAAGTTCATCTTCGGCCAAAATGCGCCTGCTTCCGGGCCTTGTACTTTGAGCACCTATATCGATAATATCAGCGCCTTCATTCATCATTTGTGTAGCTTTATTTTTTATCGCTTCCATGTTTTGCACCCTGCTTTCCGGGTAAAAAGAATCATCAGTAATATTGAGAATGCCCATTACTAAAGGTTTTTCAATTAAAAGTAATTTTCCTTTGCAGTTCAATGAAAACATTGTGTTTTTAAGTTTAAATTTGGCGATAATTATGATGCAAGTTAATACCGATTTTCAATACGATCACGCTGTAAGCAAGTGCAGGGAAATATTTTTGAAAAAAACAAAAGATTATGGTACTTCCTGGCGCGTATATCGTACCATTTCTATTGCCGACCAGATTTATATAAAAGCCAAACGGATCAGGAATATCCAGGAAAAGGGCATGCAGAAAATCGATGATGATATTACCGGTGAATTCAGAGGCATTATAAATTATGCGGTAATCGGTTTAATACAGTTAAATTTTCAAAATGATGAAATAGAGGATTTGCCTTTGGAGGAAATAATTAAATTGTATGATGAAAAAATTTCGCAGGCAAAAAAATTAATGGAAGATAAGAATCACGATTATGGAGAAGCCTGGCGGGATATGAGCCAGGAAAGTTTTGTGGACCTTATTCTTGCAAAAATTCTTCGCATAAAACAGATAGTACACAACGAAGGAAAAACTTTGGTGAGTGAGGGTATTGATGCGAACTATTATGATATCTTAAATTATGCAGTTTTTGCTTTGATATTGGCTGGATAAAAAAAACATTCACTCATTAAAAATAACGGGATGAAACTATTAGTAAACATTGCACGTGTATTGGTTGGTGTTCTTTTTATTTTTTCGGGATTGGTAAAAGCGAATGATCCATTAGGACTTTCCTATAAAATGCAGGAATTTTTTGAAGTCTGGGCGCAGAACCCTACTCTTATTGCTACCATGCGCCACCTCTCGGATTACGCCCTTCCGTTTTCCATCATCATGATCACGCTGGAAATAATGGTAGGGGTTGGAATTTTGCTTAGTACCTGGAAGAATTTTTTTAGCTGGCTGCTTTTATTGCTTATCATTTTCTTTGGTTTCTTAACGGGCTATGCGGTTTTATCCGGTAAAATCTCCACCTGCGGTTGTTTTGGAGATTGCATTCCGTTAACCTCTCTGCAATCATTTATCAAAGACCTTATTTTAGGGGTACTTATTCTTGTCATATTTTTTGGAAGAAAGTATATTACACCGGTATTAACCACGGCGATAAATTTCTTTATCCTTCTGCTTTCCTGTGTATTGGTTTTAGCATTTCAGTGGTATGTAATGCGCCACCTTCCTGTAGTGGATTGCTTACCCTATAAAAAAGGAAACAATATTCTTGAGCTTAGGAAAATGCCTGCCGATGCCATTCCTGATAAAAAGGATTATAAATTTATTTACCAAAAAAATGGAGAAAAACAGGAATTTACCATTAAAGACCTTCCTGATTCCAGTTGGGAATTTGTAAGCCGGCAGGATTTTATTGTACAGAAAGGAAAGGATAATGAACCGCCGGTAAAAGATTTTTATCTTACTTCACTTTCCGGTACCGATACCACACAGGCAATATTAGCTGAAGGCACCGAATATTATTTATTTTTTGTAAAAGATATTTCTGCCGGAACCGATAAATGGCTAAGTAATTTTACCAGTTTGTATGAAATGGCAAAAAAGAAAAACAGGGCAATCTATATTGTTTCGCCAGAGGCACAACAGGCCGATGAATTCTTTAATCAAAGAAATAATTATGGTATTCCTGTTTTCAATCTTGATGCTACCGCGTTTAAAACTGCAGCCCGTACCTACCCTGAATTGTACCTGATGAAAGGGCCAGTTATAGAAAATAAATGGGGGCGGGCTGATTTAAAAAATGCGTTAAAATAATTTTTAATCTTGTAGGGACAGGTCGCGACCTGTCTCTATTATATCTGCATCATTAATACATGTTCCAACTTCTCATTAAAAAACTGGCTTATGGCGTTCTGGTTTTGGCTGGAGTAGTAGTTGTAGTATTTTTTATTTTCCAGGCATTTGGAGATCCGGCAAGAATGGTACTAGGCCAAACAGGAGATAAAAAAACAATGGATAATATTCGCAAAGAACTTTATCTTGATCAACCCAAATGGAAACAGTTTTTATTTTATATAAATGATATTTCTCCAATTGCCATTCATTCGAAACAGGAAATTAAAGACAAAAATTTACATGGATTTTTTATTGGCGGTAATGAAAAATTTGGCGTAAAATTTCCTTATCTGCGCAGGAGTTATCAAACTAAAAAAGAAGTTACAGAAGTGCTAATGGAAGCCCTGCCCGGAACTGTTTTACTCGCTTGTGCAGCCATGTTTTTTGCCATTATTTTTGGAATTTTCCTGGGCATACTTGCCGCGGTAAAACAAAATACCTGGGTAGATACGTCTTCTGTCTTTGCCAGTGTGATCGGCATATCGGCTCCTTCATTTTTTATGGCAATCTTTATTGCCTATTTATTCGGATTGGTGCTACATGATTACACCGGGTTATCACTAACAGGAAGTTGGTTTAATATAAATGAAGTAACCGGAAAGCGTTATTTAACCCTTCAAAATTTGATACTGCCGGCACTTACGCTGGGCATAAGGCCAATGGCCATTATTACCCAATTGACAAGGAGTTCAATGCTTGATGTAATGAACCAGGATTTCATCAGAACTGCTTATGCAAAAGGATTAAGCAAGCAGCAGGTTATTTACCGTCATGCTTTAAGAAATGCCATCAATCCTGTGATAACGGCCATCACAGGTTGGTTTGCCGAATTACTGGCCGGTGCTTTTTTTGTAGAATATATTTTTGGCTGGAAAGGAATCGGGAAAGTAACCGTAGATGCTTTAGAAAAATTAGATTACCCGGTCGTTATGGGATCTGTATTATTTGCCGCTACCATTTTTGTCTTGATCAATATCCTTGCTGATGTACTATATGGAATTATTGATCCGAGAGTGAAGATGAAATGATAAATTGTTTAAGTATATTTCAACAATTCAACAATCTAACCATTCAGCAATTAATTTACTTCACTACCACTTCCGTGATCACTCTTTCTCCTAACGCTTCATTTACCCTTTCAATAATTTTTGCTTTTTGATAAATTAATTCATTTTTTAAAGGAGCTACTGAAGTAGAAATAAAAAGAGTGGATTTTATGATTTCAATTTTGTCAGTATAGTTGGCTATGGTTTTACCCATAATCTTTTCCCAGGCCTCTTCTACCTGCAATGCCTGTACGCCGCTTTTTAACCTGCTTTTATTGAGGAACTCTTTTAATGCCTCGCCCATTGAAACTTCCATATTGTAAAGGTATATTTAATTGTTACATTGTTGACCTCAATATCGCAGGCTACCTGATAAAATAAGCCTCAATTCTGCACGCAGTGTGGAAAAGAGGCTTATAGTGTTTTCACCCAAAAAGG
>DATCMY010000557.1:0-2356 GCA_036565505.1 Hanamia sp. | reverse complement strand
GGATTGGAGAATAATGATAACAACCTGAAATGGTTTTAAAAATAAGGATAGAATCAAATTTTCTGTGGCAATTGAAAATTTTTAATCGGGATACAAAGGAAAATTTATTTTTTCAAAAATGCAAATTTTTTATAAACTATTTTTTTCATAACATAAATTTTTCACGTTAAAACAGAAAAATATTTACAATAATCAAGGCAACAATTTTATTAAAAATATATGCGGAGCGGCGTCAAAACATTTTTAGTTTATCATTTTTTTTCGGAAGGCGATCGAACTATTTCAATTTTCATTAAAATCTTTTGTGGAGCATTATTTTCCGCCATTGGCTTTCAGGTCTGCTTTACAATTGGCATCAAAATCCGGGACTAAGTAATTGGAGCTGCCTGTATTCATCGTTTCGATGCTGTAATACATAAGGCAAAGAAAGTTGTTGCAATGTGCACCGTTAGCAGCATCTAAGTGATCTGTCTGCATTGGGCTTCCCTGGTTTACGAGGCCCAACAAATGTCCAAATTCATGTTCCAGTACTGTTGCCATTAACTGCGTTCGGGATATTTGCCCGCTTACTACTGAATTGTCATTGATTGTTTTTCCAAAGATGCAGATTGAAGTATTCCAATAAGATTTTGCAAAAATATTATTGCCTGAATAACCTCCATCGGTTATAAGAATATGGGTAGTAATGGCATTGCCTCCTGTAAATACTGTACGGTTTCTTTTTTCTATTTGCACAATCTCGTCTAATGTTAAACTGGCCTTGCCACTCGGTGCGATTTGTTGTTCAGATATTGTAATACCTGCGGGCTTATTAAGGTAGGTTTTTAAGAAAGAAGTAAAGATTCTTATTGATGCTGAGTCCGGCTGGTATCCCGGCATATAACTTATTTGAATTTGCAAAGAAGTATATACATCCGAAGAAAGAAAAGCATGCGCGGAACTGCCAAGTGTTTTATAATCCTCATTACTTCCTGTAATTTCTTTTTGGCAGGCGGTGAAACCGAGGATAAGAAAGATGAATGAAAAAAGGAGGTTTCTTTTAAGCATGATAAAATAAAGTCCTAAAAATACTGTAATAACGGGATTTGCAGATGTCTATTATTGATGATACTTTTTTAAGTTATATTTTATAATAAGAAAGTGAAAAAGATAAAAAGGCCATGTCCATTTTGAAGACATGGCCAACAGAAAAAAGAAAGTAATCATGTTTATGGACAATTCCAATACAATCTGTCAAGATAACCTGCTTCATTAGCCGACTCATCATCTGGTGATACTCCAATAGGTATCCCCGCACTGTTTTTCAGTGACCAGGCACCGGATAAAGGACTGCCACAGTTAACGCCCCAAACGCTATAATTAACTGAGAATGTTTCTGAAGTTCCTGCAGGTAAATTAAAAGTCCATGTCAGTACATTATTACCATTGGTTGTTTTCAGCTTGTAGTTAATATTAGTGGCAGTACCTGCGTAAGAAGTGGATATAATAGAAGCGTTATGAATTAAGCCTCCCTGAAGTTTCAACTTAGTCAAATCTAATCCTCCACAGTTCGTTACAATGTAATTTGTTTGAAGACTGGTAACCATACCATTAATATCAGTTACAACATTACTAAGGGATCTTGTTAAGGTTACTCCATCAGGGGTACATTCTGAGCTACTACAATTAGCAGCAGTTTGAATAGTTAAAGTAAATGAAAGCGGCACATTTATAGGTTGCGCATTATCATTTGCAGCATGTCTAAAATATACTAATACTGTATATTGGCCAGCTGCGAGATCGGTGAAACAAAAATTACCGGATGTTCCGTTAACAACTTGTTGGTCTTGCCCATCAACAGGAAGCCCCCCCTGGGTAATTGTTACGGTGATTGAGTTATTACCACCCGGAGCTGGGCCTCCGTGGGTTGTAAAAGAGGCGTCAAAACAATAGCTTCCATCAGTTACACAAGCTGTACCGAAGGTGGGAAGTGTAAAGTCAAAAGCTGGCGTTGGAGCTACATCACTTGTAACACCCGGTGATTTCAATTCTTTTTTGCACCCGATAAAGGCGATTGTCAATAGCCCTGCTACAAGCAGTGCTATAAGTGGAAATTTCATTTTTTTCATTGTTTAAAGTTTTAATTTTTAAGATAATTATTGAGAATTGTTTGATTAAAAAATTTCTAAAATGTAATGAAACAGTCTAACTGTCATCACAAAAAAAATAGCTGTATTTAAATCTTTTTTGCATTCCTATTTTTTAGAGAATCATTATTTTGCTTTTATTTTTAAAAACATAAGTATATGTTCACTATGTTATTGATCTCTTCCCACAAGGTTGATTGCGTCAATTACTTGGGGCATCAGCCATCATT
>DATCMY010000556.1:0-3705 GCA_036565505.1 Hanamia sp. | reverse complement strand
TGATAAAAAGATACAGGACACTTTTTTGGAAGCTTTGGCCAATGGTGGATTTCAGGTCGGTGAACTTGCGAAATGTTATTTTCCTGGTGGAATTAAAATCGACGAACTTGATTATGACAAAGCACTTCTAAAAACCAATGAACTGTTACTTTTAGATAAGGTAACCATTTACGAAGCTGCTTTCTGTTTTGATTTGTTTTTTATCAGGGCAGACATCGTTGTCAAAGATGGGAACAGCCTGAAATTATTTGAAGTTAAGGCAAAATCATACGATCCGACAAACTTAAAAGCATCAATCTCAAATGCCAATGGAATTTCGCCAAAATGGCAACCCTATGTTTATGATGTTACTTTCCAAAAGTATGTGATCTCCTGTTCCAGGCCCGATTTAAAGGTTAAGGCGTTTTTGATGTTGGCAGATAAAAGTAAAAAGACATCGGTAGACGGTCTGAATCAACATTTTCATATTCAAACGAATAAGGATAATAAAGTTTCAGTCAAGATATCAGGGGATGTTTCACCCGCAGCTATTGGACAAGAAATCCTTTGTCGTGTCAATATAGATGAACTGGCAGATATGCTGCTAAAAGATGACCCGCTGTATAATGATGATACCAAATCTTTTAGAGCATGGATTGATTTTTTTGCTCAAAAATATAAATCTGATGAACGCATACAGGGCAGAATCAGAGCGTACTGTAAGACCTGCGAGTTTCGGGCTACGCCGGAACAGGAAGCTTTAGGTTTGAAAAATGGATATAAGGAATGTTGGAAAAGTGTCAATGGCTTTACTGAAGAGGATTTTTTAAAACCATCTATTCTTAATCTTTGGGACTTTAGGAAAAAAAATGAGTACCTGGATAATAAAGTATTTTTTCAATCTCAATTAAGTAGAACTGACTTGGAAGGTCAAAAACCCAAAGTTAATACTGAACCAGGCCTAAGCCGGGTTGACCGTCAGGAATTGCAGGTGCAGAAGTCAAAAGACAATGACTTATCTCACTTCTTCGATCATGAGGGGTTTAGACAGATTTCTTCAACCCTTACCTATCCGCTACATTTCATAGATTTTGAAACCTCTGCTGTGGCTATTCCATTTAACGCAAACCGGAGGCCTTATGAACAGATCGCTTTTCAGTTTTCACATCATGTGCTTCATCAGGACGGCACTGTTGAACATAAAGGGCAGTGGCTAAATACGGAGGAGGGCAGCTTTCCCAATTTTGAATTTATCAGGAAACTTAAAGCAGATCTTGATGGAGATAGCGGCAACATTTTTCGTTATGCTGCTCATGAAAATTCTATACTTAATGCTATTCACCGGCAGTTAAAAGAATCACCAGAACCGGATGCCAGTGAATTATGTTCATGGATTGAAACAATTAGCAAATCTACGGGGGACAGTACCCTAAAATGGGAAGGTAGCCGTAACATGATCGATTTATTGGATTGTGTTAAGAGATTTTATTATTCTCCATTAACCAACGGATCAAATTCCATTAAGGATATTTTACCAGCTATACTAAACAATAGCTCATTTCTTCAGGAAAAGTATAGCCGTCCCATCTTTAAAGACAAAAATCAGAGTTTAAATTTTAGTGAAAAGGTATGGATCGATCTGGATTACCAAGGTAAGGTAATCAGCCCTTATAAACAACTGGAGCCTATATTCACCGGAATAGATGAATCCTTATTAGACGACCTACTGATGGATGAAGAGGCTGATTTAAGTGATGGAGGTGCAGCAATGATGGCTTACGCCCAAATGCAGTTTACTGAAATGAAACCCGAGGAAAGGAAACATATACATTCATCGCTTTTAAAGTATTGCGAACTGGATACATTGGCAATGGTGATGATTTGGGAAGATTGGCAACAACAACTTAGATTTTGTGAAAGCAACGTTAAGTTATAAAATACATTTTTATAACCATGCGGATTTAATATTTTATGTTAAATTTGCATAGATGATTGCTCGAAGAATTGAAAATAAAGTCCGTAATACTTTAGAGCGTAGTCCTGCCGTAGCTTTACTTGGCCCGCGTCAGGTTGGTAAAACAACTATTGCTCTCAATATTTCAGAAAGTGTTCCTGCTGTATATCTTGATTTGGAAGATAGGACTGATCTCGAGAAGGTAAGAGATATATCCGCTTTTCATGCGGAAAACCGCGAAAAGCTGATTATCATGGACGAAGTCCAACGTTTGCCCGAGGTTTTTGCACCCTTACGGGGGATCATCGACAAAGAACGCCGCAAAGGAAATAAGGCAGGACAATTTTTATTTCTTGGATCAGCATCAATCGATCTTTTACAACAATCCAGCGAGTCTCTTGCCGGACGAATTGCCTATATAGAACTTCATGGCATTGATGTGTTGGAGTATGCCAAACAAGATCAGGATATGGTCAACACTTTGTGGCTTCGCGGGGGATTTCCCGAAAGTCTGCTTGCTTCAACAGATTTAAACAGCCTTTACTGGCGACGGGATTTTATTAAAACTTATCTCGAAAGAGACATACCACAATTGGGCCCACGTATTCCTGCACTCACGTTGGAGCGTTTCTGGACTATGCTTGCGCATAACCAGGGCGGAATTGTTAATGCATCACAATTAGCGAGAAACCTGGAGGTTTCCAGCGTCACGGTTGGACGATATCTCGACCTTATGGCCGATTTGCTTCTTGTTAGGCGTTTGCAACCCTGGACTTTTAATGTCGGTAAGCGGTTAGTAAAAGCCCCGAAAGTATATATCAGGGATAGCGGAATTACCCATGCTTTACTCAATATCGCAAACTATAACGATCTGTTAGGTCACCCAGTTGTAGGTACGAGCTGGGAAGGATTTGTTATCGAAAATATTCTGTCGGTTAGTTCCGGAAGTGCAATACCATTTTATTACCGTACTTCAGGTGGTGCAGAAATTGATCTGGTGCTTGAGTTTTCGGGTAAGGAAAAATGGGCCATAGAAATTAAACGCAGTTCTGCACCGTCATTATCGAAAGGATTTCATAGTGCTTGTGCAGATATAAAGCCGGAACGAAGTTATGTAGTTTACGCGGGTAAAGATAAATTTCCGCTTGGTAATGGCATTACAGCTATACCATTAGGAATGCTTATGCAAGAGCTTTCAGATTACGATCAATAGTTTTATTATTCCAATCCAGCATTCATTAATAGGTCATTATAACCTCCTAATGAGTTTACTAATATTTACCATCATGCTACTTCAATAACGTTATTAAGCCATGCTATTACAATACGCTTCGGATTTACATTTGGAGTTCCCTGAAAACAAGGCTTATATTAAAGCCAATCCAATTATCCCCAAAGGAGAGATTTTACTCCTGGCCGGTGATCTGCTTCCTTTTATCCTGATTGATAAACACAATGATTTTTTTGATTACGTGTCAGATCATTTTCAGCACACCTACTGGATTCCGGGTAATCACGAATATTATCACTTTGATGCAGCGACAAAATGCGGTACTTTTTGCGAGAAAATCAGGAGTAACGTGAGTCTGGTAAACAATTGGTCTGTCAAATTAAATGATACCCTCGTTGTATTTTCTACGTTATGGTCTAAAATAAGTCCGCAGCATCAATGGGATATTGAAAAGGGCATGAATGATTTTCGCATTATCAAATATGACGGACACCGTTTCTCGTTTGAACAGTATAACCAGTTGCATACCGATAGTCTCAAC